>CAYPTZ010000207.1:0-3035 GCA_964413395.1 uncultured archaeon
TTGGAATATTAGATTTATCAAATGGAGAACCAACACCTTATGGTTCAATCGAAAAACGAATTTCTGAATCAAAATTGGCAGCAAAAATACTAAATGTAGATATTCGAGTAACTTTAGATATGAAAAATCGGTATATTTCAAACTCAATTGAAAATAGAGTGAAAATAAGCGAATTATTCAGACAATACAAACCTAAAGTGATCATAACACATCCTATTGATGATTATCATGCTGATCATGTTGCCTGTCATCATTTAGTTAATGCTGCTATATTTCAAGCAAAATTATGTAAGACAGATTCTCAATTTCCTGAATTTTATCCTCATAAAATATTATATTTTGATCATTCTCATAATAAAGTCCAAAGAAAATTAGACTTTTTGATAGATATCTCTGATTCCATTGAAGATAAGATCAATTCACTCAAAGCTTATCAATCTCAATTTATAGATAATAAAAAAAATGCTACTTTTTTAGATTTTATCTATACAAAAGCAAAATATTTAGGATATCAAATTGGAACAAATTATGCAGAAGGCTTAATGTGCCCATCTTATTTTCAAATAAAAGATTTAATGGATATTTAGAAGAATATTTGGAATATTTCTCATATTCACATGTAAAAAAATGGAAAAAATTCAATAATGAAAGCGACCAATTTAAAAGACTCACTAAATTTATATCTAAATTTTACTTCAGAAGAAAAATCTTCTTGGATTAATAAGAATTTAGATGGATTTATTCCAAATTCATTAAGTGAAAGTATAAAATTAGCAAACCAAAAAAGAAATCAAATAAATTCCTGTACGAATAATGATCTCGAAATGATTGGAAAAATAATCCAAAAAACTAATCGCAAATACAATTTATTTACACAAAAAGCTAAATCTAATTTAGAAATTTTCTATAATTCTGGATATGGTGTAGAAATTGCCCATCAACCAAAATTTCTGGGAGGAGAACGTTTTTTACTAAATAAAATTGCTTGTGGATCGGTTATTGCTAATAAAGATATAAATGCTTTTCCTTTTTTTTATTTAGCAGATTATGATAAGGTTCATCCGGAATTAATCAAAACTAATTTCCCAGTCTCAAATTCTTCAAAAGGTTTTAAACTTTCAATTTCAAAAAGCTTAGAGAAGAAATTTAATCAAACTCGCATAAAAAATCTTCCTTTACTATCAAATCATGATTTGAATGAATTAATTAACACAATAAAGCAAAATTATCAATTTTCTATTAAAAATTGTGTTAATGATAAATCTCTTCAAAAATTGTATGAAGAAAGATTAGAATCTGCTTTGTATTTCATAAGAAGATCTTGGCACCTTTCTGAAACTTATTCAGATTGGTTTCTCAATATTATAGGGGAAATTACTAATAATGTTTCTGATCAGGGAATTTTGTTCTTAACTGCTTGTGATACAGATTATCGAAAAATATTAATTCCTGCTTTTGAAGATCTAACTAAATATAGAGAAAAATATATTCAAATTTATCAAATTTTAAGAGAACAGTTTATTTCACATGGATATGAGCCTCCATTACGAAAAATAGATAAGAAATTCGTTCCTTTTTTTTATGAATGCCAAGAAAAAACATGTCATTTCCAGAGAATAACTTTATTTGCTGAAAATAAAAATAATAAGCTAGTTCTCTTAGGTAAATGTCAAAAATGTAAACAACTAATTGAGATAGAATGTAATATTAATGCTCCAGATTTATCAGATCACGCCTTAAATTTCACACCCAGAGTTGAATCACGACAATATATTGTTTCAAAATCAACCCCTATTGGATTACATGTTGCTGGAACTGGAGAAACAAGATATTATACAATGAGTCTCCCATTAATTAACCAATTGAATTCAAATGTAACTCTCCCAGTAATATATTTTTATAATAAAACTATAATGAATTCAATTATTACTCGAAATAATGAAAAATCAATTATAAATCTGAATATTATTGATTTCTTAAACAAATTAAAAATGTTAATGAAAAAAGTTGGAATAGTAAAAAAACAATTTAAAAAAGAAGAAGATCTCCAACAAGATGAACAAAAATATTCAGAAGTGATCAAGACAATTAATGAAATTAACCAAGATATAAAAAAGTTGGAAAATGATTGCATGAATTATATTAATCAACACCCAAACTCAAAAGAATCTAAATTATTATCATACTATCTTAGTAATATGTTTGGAAAAATAGCTATAGAAAAATCAGGCCAAGAAGCTGTTTTCAATTGGCTAGATTTATGCATAAATAATGGTTTTTTACAATTATTTACTCCATATTATCAGCTCTATACCAATTGGCAAATTCCAGGTCATACTATTATTATCTAATACTTTTAGTAAAAAGGGAGATATACCCATATGAACACTAATTTATTACAAACTTATATAAAAAATAACCTAAAACCTGAATTTAATAATCTCGAAATGAAATATTTAGGACCTAAATTTGATTCACACACACATGTTTGGGATATCAAGACATTAAATAATCATAAAAAATATTTTAAGGCTTTTAATATTAGAAAGATTCTAGCTATTGTAAATTTTAACAATATAACTTCATTAGATCCTGATTTGAAAGAGGATGTTACTTTTGCACGTTTTTTTTTTGGAGAAGATGTTTTAAATAATTCTCCAAAAGAAATGAAAAATATTGTAGATGAATACTATTCACATGGATTTAATGTTATAAAATTTTGGTTTGCACCAAGATGGAAAGATTATATATCTGATCCGAAAGATATTGAATTAAATAATGTTAAAATTTCAGATGAATATTTTGAACCGCTTTTTTCAAGGATTGAAGAATTAGGATTGAAATTATTGATACATAATAGTGACCCTGATCTTTTTTATCAAAAAGTATATCAACCTGAATCAAAATATGGAAAAAAATCAGATCATATAAATAATTTTGAGAAAGTTTTAGAAAAATATCCTAAGTTGAAAATATTAGGAGCACACTTTGGAGCTCAGCCTGAAAATCTTATAAATTTGGGTAGATGGTTTGAT
>CAYPTZ010000207.1:3045-6544 GCA_964413395.1 uncultured archaeon
AGAATTAACACTTGATATGGTTGATAACCAAATTTATTATGTTGATTTAAGTTCAGCAAGATGGATGGCAAGAGAATTATCTATATCTCCAAATGATTCAATAAATTTCCTCGCAAAATACCAAAAGCGTATATTATGGGGAACAGATCTTTCCTTTGGACATCAAAAAGATCGAGATATTCCAAATTATTATTTTACTCGATATATTACTTATCAAGCATTATTAGAATCAAAAGTTATACAATTACCATTACCCTTCCCAGATCCAGAAAATATCAAAGGTACTGTCATAAATGGGTTAAATTTACCAAAAGAAGTGTTAGAAAATATATATTGGAAAACCCCTATACATTTTTTTAAATTAAGTTAACAAATATTCATGTAAAATTGAGGATTATTTAATCTTTTTTATCAGCTTGTTTTTTTATTTCAGTTTGTTCTTTTATTTCAGCTTGTTCTTTTTTTATTTCTTCATCCTTACATAAGCGCTCGTAAGTTTTAGCCCATATATTAATTCTTGTTAAGAGATCATCAGTTCCACATGGCATTAATAAAATATCTTCATATCCATATCTTTCCTTGATTTCCATTTCAGGATAATGTTTTTTTAATGAAAGGCCTATCATTGGTATATTTTGTAAATTTTCATGAGAATGTATTTTCTCAATAATTTTTTTAGTTTCACTCCGGACGTTATCCGAATTGACCATAAATAAGATAATGTTTGCACCGGATTCAATAGCATCCAAGTTATTTAAGGAATCAATTGGAAATACTTCATATTCATGTCCAATATAAGACTCAATTAAATCAAATGTCTTTGTTTCAACACCAACTAAAACTATAATAGGAAGACATTCAGGACTCATTTCAACTAGTTTATTTAAAGATCTACTCTATATAAAAAAGCTGGTTTTTTTTATTGTATTTTAAAAAAAAGATATTTGAACAGCTTTCAATATTTTAAAAAATTTTTATAAAAAAATTATTCACCAATAATTTTTACTAAAACTCTTTTTTTTCTTTTTCCATCAAACTCACCATAAAATATTTGCTCCCAAGGGCCAAAATCCAATTTACCCTTAGTTAGAGCACATATTGCAGCTCTCCCCATAATTTGCCTCTTCATATGTGCATCTGCATTATCTTCACCATAATTGTGTTTGTAAAAGGACACAGGTTCATGTGGAGCTAATTTCTCCAGCCAAACATCATAATCTTGATGTAATCCCGATTCATCATCATTTACAAAAACTGATGCTGTTATATGCATTGCATTAACTAAAACAAATCCTTCTTTAATTCCACTTTCTAATATGCAATCATGAATTTTTGGTGTGATATTAATGAACGCTCTACGAGAAGGAATATTAAACCATAATTCTTTTCTGTACGATTTCATTTTAACTCAATCTAATTTATATGGATTAATATAGATTTCGATGGATTTAAAAAAAAAAAAATGAAAAGAACAAAATTAGAATAAAGATAATCCTTTTCTAAATTTGATATCAGCAATTATCTGTTCTTTTTCATGATCAGGAACGGGTGAAAATTTGTCAAATAAATTTTGCCAGAAAACTCTTCCACTCGTTTGACCACGAATCTCCTGAGCAAATTCAATAGATTGTCGAACAGACATTTTTGCAATTACATGAGTTTTAAACGCATCTTGTTTGATTTCTAAAGTTTTTCCTTGAAATTGGTTAACTAATGAAGTAACTACGCCGATATATTCTTCTGGAGTTGTTATCATCATTTTATATATCGGTTCCATTAAAATTGGGTTTCCTTCATTTAAACACTCAATAAAAGCTTTTTGTATCATAGTTGATAATTCAAAATAATTTGCATCATCCTTATTATGAGCAATTTGAATGTCTTTAATAATTATTTTCATCTCTGAAATAATTTCTTGTGCTATTTTACCATGAGATAGTAAACTACTTATAGCTTTAATTATCTGATTACGAATTTCTATTGAAATTTTTTTATTATCTTGGTCTTTCTTTTTCGATTTTGTACTTTTCTTATGAATCTTAATATTTTTTAAATTTTCTTCAATAATTTCTTGATCATTATCATCATATTCAACGCCAGTATCTTCTTTTAACCTAGAGATAATAATATTTTGATGATTATCAATATTCCATAAACCAAGACATTCATATTCATTTAAACTAGTGTTTAATGGTAATTCCTTTAATCTAAGAATTTCATTATTTAAAATATGTGTTTTTATTCCTCTTAGATATTCTATTGTCTTCAGATCAAGATGCAAAAGTTTAATTTTAATTTTATTTAAGCCATTTGGACTAATAGATTCAATGTAACTGCTTGAGTGCTCAATTGATTCCCTAAAAACGCTAGTTGGTTTCGATACTTCAACTTCAATACCTCGTTCTTTGATTGTATTAGCAATTATCTCGAGATGAAGAGGACCCATTCCAGACAATAAACATTCCCCAGAATCAGGGCTAATTTCTACAGATAGATTGGGATCTTCAATAATAATTTCTTTAATGATTTCTTCAAGACGAGATAAATCTTTTAACATATTTGGTTCTATTGCAACTGTAACAACAGGATCACTTACATATTTCACAGATTCGAAAGGTTTTGCATCATCCTTAAAATTAATGTCAAAAAGAGTATCACCACTTCTTATTTTTTTAATTCCTCCTATTGCAGCAATATTTCCTGCAGGAATTTCGGTAATACTTTCCATTCTCGAACCCATAAAAATACTTAATTGGTTCACAGTAGATTTTTCTTTTGCATTAACTAACCATACATCTTGACCACGTTTCAAGGTCCCTGAAAAAATCCTTCCAGTTCCAATTAGGCGGTTTTTGATTTTTTGTACCTTACTTAATCCAATTACTAAAGGACCTTTTGGATCACATTTGACAATAGATTCACCAATTTTAGAATTAATATCACCACTCCATATTGATTTGATACGATATTGTTGAGCTTCTACGGGATTTGGTAAAAATTTTACAACCACAGCTAGAACGCATTTCCATACTGGAAATTCTGAGGCTAAAGATCTATATGATGAATCATTATATATATCTTGAAAATAATCAAAATTTTTTTTAATTTTTAGTAACTGAGGTAAAATAAATCCCCATTTATGTAAAGCAGACCCAAACATTACAGATCCTTGTTCAGCTGAAACCAACCATTTTGATTTCGCTAATTCATCTCCATACATATAAATTAATTTGTTAAAATCTTGAATAATTCGTGAAAATTTGTCCTTTATTTCTTCTAAATCGAGTTTTAATTCTTTAAAGAGACGATCTATTTTGTTAATGAATAATAAAGGGCGAACACATTCTTCCAAAGCTTGCCTAACAACTGTTTCGGTTTGTGAACTGACTTCTTCTACACTATCCACAATGACAACCACACCATCTGCCATTCGTAATGCACGGGTAACTTTCCCAGAAAAATCTAAATGACCAGGCGTATCTACTAAGTTAATTAAAAA
>CAYPTZ010000208.1:0-6538 GCA_964413395.1 uncultured archaeon
TAGTATATTGGCTTCAACGATATATGAAGCAATATAATCTTTCAAGAGAAGATTTAGAAAAACGCTTTTTAGAAATGGGAAAGAAAATCGGAGCAAGTTATGTGAAAGTAGTATCCCCTCATTCAGAAAATTTGGATAGTCTACTTCAGGAAATATATCAAATAACTTTGAGAAGTAAAGTAAAAATCATCCATGAAAATAATTCTATTATAGTTCAAGATTCAAAATGTGCTTTATGTAAATATCAATATGATGATATTGATCTTGCTGGTTGTACAATTTCTATAGGAATGATTAAAGAAATTTTAGAAAAAATGGGATATATTGTTTCAAAATATAAAATAGTTCAAAGTAAAGCATATGGGGATAATATTTGTTCGCATGAATATCAAATTGAAGATAAAAAAAAGAATAAGGATGAAGATTTGAAATGAGTTCAACATTTAAATGGATAGTTTTAAAATCTGCCACCATATTGGGTAGAAGCGTTCCCTCTCTATTTTATCAATTAATTCATCGTGAAATATACAGAGAAATATTCGATTTGTCAAATGATGGGAAAAAGACAGTCCAAGATGCTTATAAATTGGGGTATGTCGCCTCTTTAGAAAGTGCGGAGCGTCAATCTTCTGTTTTTCGGTTTTTCCCCAGCGAACCATTAAAAGTTCTTGAATATGTACCTTTATTATGGAATATTTATTTTGGTGCTCCAATGCAAGATTACACCACCAAATGGGATTATACTGATCCTAAACGACCAATTTTGACATATCGAACATATGTTGATCCCATGACCTTTGGTTTAGGGGATGATGAAGAGTTTGATAATTTACCTTGGAAAAAATTTTGGGATAATGATAATGGATATGGATCATTAATGGCAGGATTATTAACTCAAGTAACTAGTCATGTTTTAAAAGTTAAAGGGAAAAAGGAACGAATAACTTTAAAGAATTCGAGTAGTCCTTTGCACGGAGATCCCTATTTTGAATTTAAATGCCAAATATTTCAATCTGAAGAGGAACTTCCTGATTTTTCGCTTGAATATTCAAAAGAATATATTGAAAAAGCAAATAAAAAAAGTATTTCATCAAATTTGAATTCACAGCAAAATGATATTTGGACAAAAATTACAGAAAATATTGATATTGATAAATTAGATGACATTATTGAAAGTCCTTCTGGATTATTTCGCATTATTATATCAAATGGTTTAGAAAAATTAACAAAGATGTCTTCCAAAGATTTTATTGATCATTTTACTGGGGATGAAGAAAAATTCATTCAAGTTCTTGGTTTTCTCAATGTTCATTCCTACAATGAATTAGGACAAATTCCAGAGACTTTTTTTAATAACAAAACTTTTGCCAAAATTTATGGACACTTATTTAAGTTTTTTAAAGAAAATGCAAATAAATTTATTCCTTTTTCAGTAATTGCGAATTTGAAGGATTTTATGTGCGAAGTTTTTGCAGGTATTGCTCCAGAAGTATTTGTTGACAATTTAAAAAAAATTCCCACAGAAAAAGTTGTTGATTTATATTTTGAAGGAATGGAGAAAGCTTTAATGGATATTGGTGTTGATTTTCATAGCTTAAGAGATTCCCTTTATGAAGAATTTAGATCACCAAAGCCAAGTGATGAAAATAAATATACAGTAGCGGAAAATGAGAAACGAGAAAAAATAGTTTCAAAAATTGTTAATGAAATGATGATAATTTCAACTAGCTTGTTAACACTTCCTTCACAAATCGCAATAATTGTCGCGTACAATACTATTTCTAGTTCTAGTAATCGTCTGAGTTCATTATTTAAAACTGTCAGAGAAAGTATTCAAAAAATTATGGATTTTTCTGACAAATTGAAAGAATTCAATTAATTTTTTTTTCTCGAAAAATTTAATTTTTTTGGAATTTTCTAATATTTATGTCAGAAGATTTAGCTTTTTATGAAATTGATATTCAGGAAAAACGAAAATTACCTTACACAATAACCGTTGAAAAGGTTGAAAATAACATTATTTATGTTCATAATCAATGGGGTAATGATCTAAAGTATAAAATTGTTAAGGATGATTATGAATTAATTAAAGAAGATCTCTAATTTTTTTAATCAGAAAAAAGATTGGATAAAAATTTATTTTCTATTTTTTTTGATAAATTCTAAAACACCTGATAAATCATAAGCATTCAATGTGTGTGGGACTGTGAGACAGACACAAGCAGAGACTGCACAGGCAAATTCTATTGTCTGTAAATCGTCCCATCCTGTGAATAAACCATAGGTAATACCTGCTCGAAATGAATCACCTGCACCAGTCGTATCAATTGGTGTAATTTTAAATGGCTTAAATTTCTTAATTTCACCTTTTCCTCTACTATACCACAGTTCATTTTCTCCAAAAGTAAAGATAATTAATCCAGTACAATTTTTTTGATATTTTAAAAATAAATCTGATAAATTTTCATCTTTATAACTCTGATGAATCAGTTCATGGGAAATAACTAAACATTCAGCATTTTGGGCTAAAAATTCATCATACTTGCAATCAGATGTGATATATGGTATTGTATTTTCTTTACAGATTTTTGCAATAAAGGATGTTTCTTCTCTAAAATATGGATCAATTACAACCATTTTTGCATTAATAATATCCAATTTGTTTGGTAAATTCCATCTCCGACCACTAGAATGAAATTCTGCATAGTTTGCAAAAACTGTCCTTGAATTAACATCAGTAATAACAATTTCGTCTGGACAATTAATATCATTTTTTACTTGAACTCGAGAAATATCTACATTGAACCTTTTCATTAGCTTAAAAACTCGATTCGAATTTGAATTTAACCAATTTCCGTCGAATTTAGTATTAATGCCTAATTTCGAAAGAACAATTGCAGTATTTATAGCTTCTCCCCCAATAGAAGGTAGAGATTCTTTCACTTCTGCATATGTGTTTGGTTTTGGATACAAAAATTTTGGATCTAATACATGGACAATGCTTGGGGCTATAGCGCCATATAAAAATATATCATACATGATGAAAACTTCATCTTTTTTTATTATTATTTAGAATACAATATCTTTAATTTTACTTAAAAAAAAAGCTAAAACTTCATTTGAAAGCTATTAATCGATGAAAAAACTCTTTCTTTCTCTTCATTAGTGTAATTTTGCATTATAGGTTTTATATTGTTTAGTAATATTGGTAATGTTTTTTTTATTTTACGATAATTCATTACATTAAAATTAACCATAAAAATGAAGGGAATCGATAATAATAAATATAGGAATCCTGACATGTTAATTTGGGAAATTTGAGATTCATTTTCAAAAGGAAGGTCTATTACTATATTCCATAATCCATTTTGGCCATGACTATAAAAAATTAGAGTGAAATCGACTAAAAATATTACTAATATTAAAATAATGACTAAACAAGCAAAAATGATGAATTTTATAGAACTTTTTTGATCATTTGTGTGAATTTTTATTGGAATTTTTTTTTCAGTTATATTTTCTTTACTATTTTGATCTGAATTTGATATTTGAATTGATGAATCTGACCAAGTGAAATATATTAGTGCAATCCAAGTTAATGTGTATATTAAAACTAATGGATATACGTACAAATTGCCATAATTATCCATTAATTGAGGATGTAAATAAGAATCATATCCGAAAAATATTGTTAATAAACTTTGAAGAATTGATGATTTAAGCAATAATGATGCATTTTTATTTTCAAAACCAAAGGGATTGATTTTTGCTAATGAATCTGGGATATAAGTATGGATTTTACCTTCATTTATCATTGAATAAAATAAGTTTGCTCCCCAAGTAAGAGTGGAAAAAAGAATTATTGCAATATTTGGCCATTTTAGAAGAAAATAGGATATAATTGAAGCAAGATATAAAAAAATTACTGATAAAAGATTTTTTGTAGTGAGGATCTTTCCAAATTCAAGATTTTGACCAAAATATTTCATTATTATTACTTTTATTTTTTCTCAAAAATAAATTTTCTATTTAATTATACTTTTCACCATTCTATTAATCCAATAACGAGTATATCTAAATGTATTTCATAATTTTATCACTTACTTATAATTACGATTTTATATTTAGTATGTGTTAAATAAATGCAAAACCAAAAAACTGATTCTATGGAAAATTTCATAAATTCTCCTTCAAAACCTTTAGGATATCTTGATTTTTTTCCATATGATGAATTTAGACCTGAACAAGAACAAATAATTCAATCAATTTCAGAAGCAATAGCTTTAGGAAAAAATACTGTATTGATTGCAAATAACGGAAGTGGGAAGACAATTATGGCGCTTTCTGCAGCTCTACCAATAGTTTTGGCTGATCCTAAGAGAAAAATAATCTTTTGTTCAAGAACTTATACTCAAAATGCTCGTGTTATAGAAGAATCAAAAGAAATTACCAAAAATATGCAAGCAAAAAATAATAATCGAACTATCGGTGCTTTGAGTTTACGTGGAAGGAATGAAATGTGCCCACATAAAATGTTACAACGTCTAAAATTACCACCAAGTGAATCAATGAGTTTATGTTCTTCATTACGAAAAAATAAGAAATGTAATTACTTTAATAATTTATTTAAAAAAAAAAAAAATCTTCAATATCAAGAAGATATTAATTCATTAGCAACTATGCCATTAGATTCACAAGATTTAATGGAATTCTCAGAAACCGATGATGTTTGCCCATATTTTTTAAGTAAAATTTTATTAGAAAAAGAAAAAATCATTGTATGTAATTATCAATGGATATTTGAACCGAATATACGGGAAAATTTCTTGGAATCTTTGGGATGTGGATTATCTGATTGTATTATTATAATGGATGAATGTCATAACCTTCCTGAAATGGCTAATTCCATAAATTCCTATAAATTAGCGCCATATGGCTTACGACAGGCATTGAAAGATTTGGAATTGACCCGAGCAAAATTCAAACTGATTAATTTTTTAAAAAATCTAATAGATATGATTTTAGTGGTAAAAGATCGAGTGAATGAAGAATTAAAGTTAGATTCTTCTCGTTTCATTCAACAAATCTTAAATAAAAATAAATTTGGCGCCATACAAGAAATAAAAGAATTGTTAGTTGATTTACGTGATTACGGGGAGGCAATTGAAGTTGAAAAAATTGATCAAGGAAGAGTCCCTCGCAATTTTATTGAACCAATAGTAATCTTTTTTGAGAAATTATTTGAAAATATAGATGATTCTGCATTTTTTTCATGTATTACTTCCAAAATTACGAGTAAAGGTAAATCAGTTGCAATAGAATTGAAATGCTTATCGCCTCAATTCATTACAAATCCAATTTTTAAAGAAAGTTTTGCAACATTATCACTTTCTGGAACATTACATCCTTTTACTTATATTCAATTATTAGGATTAAATCATACTGGAAAAATGTTAAAAGTCTCAAAAATGAGTCCTCCTTTCCCAAAAAAAAATATTAAAGTAATTTTAACAAGTATTTTAAATACCCAAGGTGAAAACCGAACTACTTCGATGTATAGGGAAATGCTGATTGCGCTTAAACCAATTTTACAACACACACCAAAAAATGTAGGAATTTTTTGTGCTTCTTATGAAGTCGTTAAGGGTATATGGGAAAATGGTTTAGAGAAATTAGCTCAAATTTGTAAGAAAAAAGCATTTCGCGAACGGCCTGGATTATCTGCTAGTGATAACGATATTATTATTGAACAGTTTAAGGATTATTCGACAAAAGAAGGTTATAATGGGGCCGTTCTTCTTGGTGTTTGTGGAGGACGAAATAGTGAAGGGGAAGATTTTCCAGGAGATCAAATGAATTCAGTAGTTATTTGTGGGATTCCATTTCAACGACCAACACCGAGTGGGAATGCAAAAATTCAATTTTATAATACCATATTTCCTGGTAAAGGAAGAATTTTCGGATATATTGCCCCTGCAATGCAAAGATCAAATCAAGCATGTGGAAGACCTATTAGAAAAATGGTGGATAAAGGATTTATTGTTCTCATGGATTATCGATTTTCAAATTACATGCCTTATTTATCAAATTGGATTTCAGAGGACGTTTCTAAAGTTCCAAATAACCCCTATGTAATTGAATCTGAAATAAAGAAATTTTTTAAAAAACGTTCTTGATAGTTAGTTATTGCTATTGTTATGAGGGATTTAAAATGGTGCTAGATGAAGCTGATATTGAACAAATTAAAAAAATTATTAAAAACAGAAAAAAGGCCAATTCTCTTTTTAGAAAACTTAAATCAGATGTTTATCATAATTTTAAAATACTAGAATAATCAACATTTAAAAATGGAACATTATCAAAATTAGAAAAGGAATTAATCGCTATTGGGATATCTATTGTTAAAAGTTGTGAATCTTGTTTAGAATGGCATATTCACGAAGCAATAAAGGATGGAGGAACCAAAAATCAGATAATTGAAGCTTTAGATGTTGGTATTGAAATGGGAGGGGGGCCTGCAACCGTATCTTGCAGGTTT
>CAYPTZ010000209.1:0-6529 GCA_964413395.1 uncultured archaeon
AATATGGATTCATGCAGGTGAGGAATTATTAGCAAAAGAAAAGACCAAGGCATGAATTAGAAGATTATTGAGAAATTCTTGAGTTTTTTTGGAAAATCATAGCTAAAAAAATATTAAAAATTCTATTATTTTTTTAAAGAAATTTGAGAAATAGAGAATTTTTATCCAATTCAAATTGTTTAGTGATGTTCGGGTATACTTTAGCAACCCAAAATATTATATAATCTGGATTTTTCAATTTAGTTTTCTTTATTTTGTTGCACCATTCTTTTTCACTTAGGCTTTGAATTAATAAAATTGTATGGTCATGAAGATTATCTGAATTCAAAAGTTGGAAGATTATCCCTAGAGTAATTAAAGGAGTTGAAGTGAGAAGTTGTTTTTGGATTTTACTTTCTATTTTAACAAACTGATCACAAAATTTGGGTAATTTAACAAGAAAATATTGCTTCTCATAGACAGATAGAAGATATTTGAGTGATCCTAGTTGAACAAACAATTCAATAATATTCTGGATAAATTGTTCCTCAGATATTGAAGAGATTTTCTTCATTGAATTCATATAGAGCTGCCATAAAAATCCATTGTCAGGTTTTTGAGAAATAATTTCATCTAGACTTAATTTAAATAATACAGGAGCTAATTTGGAATTGGATCTCAAGATTAAATTTAATTTTTCATATTCTTTTACCTTTAGCAATTGAAATATTAATTTCTCTATATCAAAATGATTTTGTATCTTAATTATATAAGAAAAAATTAAGTCAAGTAACGGAATATGAGAATTTTGAATCAGAGAAAATGAAACCAAATTCATATCTGGAAAATCGATTCTTTTGAGCAAATCTAAAAAGCGAGGAACAAATTGTCGGAAATCTTTAATATTTGGCATAAATTGGATAAATTTTTCTAGAGAAATTTCCCTAAAAATGAGATTTTGTTCTTCTTCAGAAAATCGGGAAAGCTTTTCTAATATAGAAGGCATAATATTAAAATCAGTGGTATATTCATCATCATTTAGAATTGTTTTTAGTAGTTCAATTGCTTTATTGTGATTGCGTAGAGCAAATGTACATTCATGAAATCGATCAATAAGGGAAAGTCCTTCAAGAAAAGTCGTTTCACTAACTTCACTTTTTACTTTTATAAGAGAATTAATATTTGATGGAATTTCTAACCCATTTTCTCTCAGAATTTTTATTACTTGTTTCCCTCTAACTATATCTTTGTTTAATCCCTCATTTAAAATATTCCAATCAATATCAGCTCTCCAATCTAAAGAAAATGATGAATAGAGAACAAATATTTGTTTGAAAGAATAATAATCTTGCTTTTCAATTTTTTCTGTAAAAAAATACTTTAATATGTCGTTCAACTGAGAAATTTCATTTTGGTAGAAATTTGGGAGCAAATTGGTTATTTCATATAATTCTTTGGAAGAACACCAACCTAAAAAATCAAATTCTTGAATAAACATAGTTTTTTCAGTCCATTCTGTTTCAAGTAAAATCTTCATTAATATATTGTCTTTATAGGTATGATTTAGTTCGGGAGATTGCTGAATGTTTGAAATATAATAATCAGCTCCATTTGAATCGAGATATTTGGATAATTTTGACCACTCGTTTGTCTGTAATGTATGTAAAAAATCAATTTCATATTCAAAAGGTAATTCCTCTGGAGAATCCAAATATAATTCTGGATTCTCAAATATTTCTTTTAGATTTGTGATTTGAAGCAAATCAAGAACTTTATTTTGAATGTTGGAATTTTGAGGAAAAATCCCAATAAAAAATCGTAACCATTTTGGATACTTTGTTCGAATTGTGTTATACATACTTTTGATATTCCATTTATCAATAATAGAATTGAAAGGAGGCTGAACAATTGAAGTTGGGGAAAGATACATCAATGCCGTCCCTAAGTATTCCATTGAAATATGTTCTAATGCATCTTCTAAAATTAATTTAAGAATATTAATGCGTAATTTTGAAGTATGTTTTACTCTTTGGGAGGCATCATTGAGAAATCGAAGAAAGCCCCCCAAATTTAGTTTATCATTTTGTTGAAGATCTTTAATTAATTTATGAGCATCAATATTATCTAATTCTTCTAAAGTAATTTTTGAAATTTCATAATAAGGATAATGAGTTTCGGGAATTTCTTTTCGAAAATGCCGTAAGATAAATTCTATTTCAAGAAAAACTAACCAAGGATAATTCCATTTATGTAAATATTCTAGAATGTGATGAAAATCTACATATCCATCTTCAGTGACTTTAGAAAAGAAAAATATAGGTGTAAATAATCCTAGCAAAGCTGGAAACTGAGTCCATTTACTACTATAAATTTCTTCCAAAAAATAACACATGGTATCTAAATCTTCTTGAGATAAATCTGAATATAAGTTGTCAATTCCGATTGTTTCCCATAACTCCCAATATTTCATAGACGTAAATTTATTGGAGTAATAATGTGTATTTCGAAGTAAATTTACAAAATTAGCCAAAGGAATTTTATTATAATATTCAATCCAACCCTTGATGGAGAGTTTTGCAAAAATATCATAATTAATAGTCAGATATCCATCTGAATCTTTCCAATTGGCTTGTAAATCTGGTTCAAGTTGAAAAATGAAATTACGTAATTTTTCTGATAGAGAAGTTCCTGGAATGTCTGTAAAATTACTCAAAAGAATATCTTCAATGTTTTTCCAACCTGAATCATTGGAAGAAAGAACTGATATGATCTTCTCGGCATAAAGAGGATGAATGGAAGTTTTATTAGAATCATCAAGATAAATTTCTTCATTTTCATCCAAATAATCTAAAATATCATAGATATCTTGTTCATCAATGGAAGTAAGAGAATTAAAAAATTCATTAGAAAGAGGTAGCTCTTCAACTGTGCTAAGATAGAGTACATAAAGAACTAGTTGGATATGATTAGAATTTATTTTAGTCTCTTTAGTAATCTTTTCAATAAAAGTATTAATTTTAGTTAAAATATATGAATCAATATTTTGGAGATGTTTAGCTTTATCAGAAAGAATAGTTAGAGAAGTTCCTTCTTTAAGATATTGTGCAATTACTTCAACTTCAATTTGTAATAATTCAGTTAATGTATGATTTCGTTCAATAATATTTTCAATAATCTCTTTTCTTTGAGATCGTTCCAATTGATGTATCTTTTCTTTAATAATCTTTTCAAGAATTGACTGATAATGAAATTTTTTATCAATTACTATATCTAAATCATAATACTTCGCCCATTGTGAGTCATTAAAATAATCAAATAAATTTTCTTCTCCTAAAATCAATTGTTTTCCACGACTTGTGAATAAAAATATTACATTTTGATAAGGAGTGAAAAATTTTTGTACTATTAGAATTTCTTGAGTTGTAGCTAAATGAAGATTTTCAATAATAATTAGAAGTTTATGATTAGTTCCTTCATTTTTCTGTTCAAATCTCTCGATTTGAGCAGAAATATCTCTATCAAGATCTTCAATGTCGAAGATTATAACAGGAATTTTGAGGGTTAAGAAATTTACTCCCAACATTCTGACTAAAGTGGATTTTCCAGAAGATGGGCTTCCCACAATAAGGCAATTTTGCATATTTTCAAGCGAAGATTTGATTTCGGTTTCTAAATAATCCCCATTGGTCAATTGAAAGGGTAAGACATAACCCTTAATAATATCAATCCATAGACATCCATTTAAGCGAAAGAATTCAGGCTCAAGCTCTTCTTGAAATGCAATAAAATCATTGAAATTATAAGGTTGCAATATATCAGAGATATTTTCAACTATATCATCAGAAAATTCTTCAAGAATAAGTGATGTAGATGGTTGTTGCGTAGTGCTATAAAAATCAATATAATGTTTAAATAATTTAGAATTTGTTATAGCCAATTTTCTAATCCGAGAGAGTTTATTCCATTTTTTTCTCAATATTAAGAAATTATGATAAATATTTAACATGAAATTGAATAAATCTGATAAAATAATATACCCTTTTTGATTTGTAATCATTCCTAATTTTTTACCTTTTTTTACTGCTTTTTTAACAGAAATAGGTCTGACTTTAGGAGGAAATGGTACAGAATCTCGTAATTGTTCAATAGTTTTAATTTCTTGGGGATTCTCAATTAAATATAATAATATTTGATTTAAGACCGCATTCTCTCCTCCTTGTCGAGATTTATCAAGTTCTTCTAAATCCAAATCAAATGTTATTTCTTCAAAAAAGGGAGGATTCATTTCAACAAAATTATTAACTCTTTTTTTTAATGTTCGTTGTAAAAGAATGCCTAAATCTTTAGTTCCTATAGCTAATTTACACCAGAGTTCTCTTTTAATATCGGATTCTTCTAATTGTCCTCTATCAGAAATAAACACTATTGGAAAAACAGTAAATGATTTCGAATTTACCATTGCTTTTAATGCATTATCTGTAGTGAAATCATCAATTTGTGTTTGCAGATATTTACAAAAATTATTTGCAGCACTTGTAGCTTGTTGATAGGGATTTTCAGGTTCTCCACGAAATTGACCATAGTAATCTTCTTCATTATCCGTTTTAGGATTGATATATTTCCATTGTTTATGTTCTGATATTTGAGTAAAAGTTTCTCCTTTAACTTCAATTAGAAAAATTCGATCTGAATGTAAAAGAATTAAATCGACTTGACGTTTAGGATAAATTGGAACTTTAAATTCACAGAGCAATATATCTCGCTTAAATATTTCACTATTATTTAACCAATCCAATATCTCAAGTTCTTGTTCATTTAAATTTTCTCTTATAGGAAGATATACTTTTACCATTATCAATAACTCACCAATATAAAGTTATTAGGCAAGTTGATATATAAACATAATTTTTGAAAAAATGATGTTCAAAAAAAAATTTTAAAAATGGTCCTGATGTATTCGTAGGTGATCATCTAATCCTGCTTTCGTTGCAAATTCTGGTCGTGATTCACAATACATGCATATATATTTTGGATCTTCATGTATTGTGTGATGAATTTCTAAATCTTTTTTAAAAGCATATTTTTTATTACATACATCACAAACGAAAGCAGGATTTTTCATTTGGTTTTGATCTCGAAAATAATGGATCAAGATCTCATCAATATGAGAGGATTGATAATGACAGGTTGGACAAATATAAATTTTGTTAGAAGAATATAAATCTTGTTTTAAAATATAATTATTATAAAGTTTTTTAAATTCCCAGAGATCCTTGATGAGATATTTAAAAAGTAGTAGAGAATATGTGAAAAAATGGAAAAATAGCTCGATATCATCGAAGAGATGTAATCGTATTTTGTTTTTGTCTAATTTTTTTTGATTGCTGTCTTCATATATTTCTTTTATAGAAAGCCCTGTGAATTCCTCAATTATAGGAAAAGACGTATGTTTTGAAAAGAAAAATGTAAGAATTAGCATCCACTTAATAAAATCATAATTTATTGGATCAGAATTAATTAATTCAGAATAAATTTCAAGAGCTACACCATAATGTTTAACAAATCTAATATTACGCTCATGAAGCGAGTAAAAACAGCGAGAACAATAATCTAAATCTGATTCAAAATGTAAAGCAACAAAGCTTTGAGGTGTTTTGCAATTAGGACATTTATTTTCTAATAAACAGAGGTGTTTGGGACAAAAACTCATATAATTTCGTTTCCATTGTTTTCTATAATAAGGTTGTTTATCTTCTCTAAAACACAAGGGACAATATCGTTGTCCATTTAAAATATCTCTCTCGTTTCGCCAATTATTATGAGTGTGCCAGTAATTTTTCTTGCATGAAGTTTTTTTCCAATATTTAAGTTGTTGAACTTTTTTATATTCAGAAAGAAGAATTTGACTTTTGAGATAATTTTTATCCAATTTAGTTCGCTTAGCAACTAATTCAACTACTTTCTTATTATATCGATAATCTATATCAAAAGAAATTTGAGGTATCCCAGAGATTCGTAATAAGATTCTAAGATTCTGTCCCGAGGCAATACAGTGGCGAATCAGGAAGGATGAAAAGGTTTCATCCTTAATTGGATGGGTTCTATTTGGTTTATTTGCCTTATGATGGATTAATTCTAGTAATACCTTGTTTTTAGCGATATTGTTTGTCCTCTCTATTTTTATTTTAAATTTCATAGGTGGAGTAATTAATTCCGACCTAAATATCCACCTATAGCGATTTTATAGGATGTAAATTATTAAATAAAAGTTTTAATTTATTCCAAATTCTTTTTATCATTTCAATTTTTTAACTATAAAGATCTTCTAAAACGCTGTCATTTCATTTTATCGACTTTTCAATTTTCTTTAAAAATAAAAACTTAAAAAATATCAAATTATTTTCAATATCCACATCAGCTTTAGATTTTTTTGTTTTTTGTATTCAAATTTAGAAATTCATTAAAAATCATTAAGACAGTTTTATCGCTATCATGGATTTTGAGAAATTATCCATATTCCATATAAAAAAAATTTTATTCATAATCTAAA
>CAYPTZ010000210.1:0-6520 GCA_964413395.1 uncultured archaeon
TAATCCCTATTTTTTTTGCAATATCTGATTTTTCTGGGTTAAGAATATTTATTCTGCCCTGCCAGTTTGTACTGAATTGTTTTCCATTACATATAGGACATTGAGGACCATCAACAAAAATTTTGCATTTTTTACATACTTTTTTCTTTTTATAAATCGGAATATGGCCAACATAAGATAATACTTTTGTTTTATCTTCAACATCTTTTATATCAAATGAGTTGCACATAGGACAAACTTTTCTTTTGTCTGATTTATATTCACCCATATCAGGTACAGGTGGCTCTAATTCGTTGATTTTATTTTGATATTTCTCTAATGATTGGTCTTTTTCTTGAAGTTTAGCTTGTAATTTTTCTAAATTGGATTCTTTCTCATTCATCAGAGATTCACGTTTTGCTATTTCTTTTTCCTTCTCAGATTCCAACCCTGTGGCATTATCCTCATAAGAGTTTAATTTTTGAGTGAGCTTATTTACTTCCTCTTCCTTATTAATATAATCCGAATTAATTTCTTCAATTTTTTGATTTAATTGGCTAATTAATGTATCTTTTTGTGAAACATATTCATTAAATTCATTCACTTTAGATTCCATTGCAGCATTCATCTCGTTCACTTTCGAATCAATATCAGCGGACATTTTGGTAATGATTGCATTTAACTCTGCAATTGTTTTGGCTTTTTCTTCAACTTCTGCGATTTTAGAGTCTAATTTTGCGCTTTTTTCATTCGTTTCATTATTCTTTGATTCTAATGTAGTATTTAATCCACGAATTAAGGTTTCTTTTTTATCTATTGCACCATTTAGTTCAGATATCTTTTCATCTTTAGATTGGAGATTTTTGATTTTATCTGCGAGTTCTCCTTCTGAATTTTGAGATAATGCAGTATAATGAGCATGTAAATTAGCATAATCTTGATTAACTTTTGCAAGTTGGTTATTCAATTGAGTTGTTTGTTCATCATTTTCTGCTTTTTGTTTTGTTAAATCAGCAACACTAGCTTCTAGACCTGCTATTTTCTTGGTTGATGAATCTAATTCAGTCATATTTTTATTTAAAGACGATGAAGTTTTTTGTAAATTACTCTCTAAATCTCCTATTTTTCTTTTCTGATCTAATAGGGTTTGACCTAAAACCTTATAAGCCTTATCTGGCTTCTCTTTTACTTTTTCCCAATCAATAGACATTATGATCACAACTTGAATTTATCATGTAATTATAATTAGTTTTTAATCAAAAAAAGCCTTTTCCTCTCCTAAATACTTTTCATTTTTAAGGATGAAAATAAAGAACAAAAAAAAAAAAAATTAAACCTTTTGGTTAAAATATACCTAAAAACATCACAAAACATAAAGCTGATAATAATGCAGCTATTGGAAAAGTTAAGATCCAACTGATCACCATTTTTCGAAATGATTTTTTATCAGGAGTCTCCCCTTTAACTTTTCCCGCTCCAATTACTGCAAAAATTAAAATATGGCTCCCAGAAACGGGTAAACTTAATATAGTTGCTAGAAATACAACAATACTTGTTGAAATTTGAATACTAAATGCATCACTTGGACGCATTTCAATGAGATTATTACCTACATTTTCAATTACATTTTTTCCTACAATAATTAATCCCAAAGCCAATACTAATCCTGTTAAAATTAATAGGAAAGTTACTAAAGATGAACCTTCAATTAAATCACCCGAGGCAATAAGACCTTGCATGATACCTAAAGCGTTAGCAGAGTCATTTCCACCTCTACTTATTTGTGTCCAACTAACTGCAATTATTAGAAACCATAAAAATCCTTTTTCTGTATTTTCAAGATTATCCAAACCACCTTTTTTGGATTTTATTATTTTATTTATTAATAATTGGAAATAATAAGCTCCAATAAAACCTAAAATTGGAGAAATAACCCAACCTAATACAACTCTTCCCATCTGCATCCAATTAAGGACTCCGCCTATGTCAGCTTCACCATCAATTAATAGAACAATACCAATTCCCACAACAGAACCTACAACAGAATGAGTAGTGGAGATCGGAGCCCCCGTTTTTGATGCTACAACAAGCCAAATACTTGTGCTGATTAGTATTGCCAGCATCATATAAACTGTATAATTAACATCAGATCCCAATAATTTACGACCAACTGTATCACCAACACCTTTAGATAGTACTAAAACACCGATAAAAACAAAAACCGCCCCCAAAATAACAGCAGTTTTTACTTTAATTGCACGACTACCAACTAAAGTTGCCATTGTCTCATCATTAGCACCAATACCAAAAGCTAAAGCTACCATTAAAACTAATAGAGTTATTACTATCCAATCTACTGCCATTTTATATTCTCCATAATATTTTTTAGGTATTAGTGTGAAATTTATAAGGCATATTTACATAGCAAACTATTAATATCATCAGCAAAATATTCAGCTCTATCGGCAATTTTAGCTAATGTTTTAACTAGATTTTGAAAATAAAAGAAATCTATAGGGTTTGGATTGTTCTTATACAAATGATTTAATAGTAACCAATGTCTATCCCTAACCTCTCTTCGAATGTCAGTTATAATTTTAATCAATTCTTTTCCTTTTGAAAAATCTTCTAAAATGGCAATTATTAATTTTTCTAACTGATTTCCAATGTCGCTATTTTTCTCTGCAATAAATTCCAAACCAGATTTTATTTCAGAATCTGGTTTTGGGGAATGATGCATTAATTTTCGTACTACAATTTCAGCTTCATCGCAAATTGTATCCATAGTTTTGACCATTTTCAAACGATCCATACGTGAAAAAACCATTGTTTCTTTTGAAAAAATTTTTTCAAATAGAACATCACGTAATCTATCTTGCTCCTTTTCAATCCGAATTGTTTCTTCACTATTTGCATTCATAGCATCATAATTTTCATTACAATATGCTATAATCGCAGATTTCATACTTTGAAAAGTATTATTGAGTAATTGTACATCTTTAGTAAAAAGAACCCTCATAGAGTTTTGATCTTTTTCTTTTTTCATATTTTATTTTTGATGATTCAAATAATAAAAATATCGAAATTGAGGGTTTCTCAGAATTCCGATTTTTTCTCTTTCTTCTAAATTGAATTATAGATTTCCTACTAAAATCTCAATTGCCCCATATATTTTTTCGTCGAACAGGATAATTCAGTAAAATTTCAACGATGAAAAAGGAACTCTTTATAAATACTTCAAGATGAGATAGATAAAGTGAATTTTATTGATCTATTGTATTTAAACCAGAGTTTTAAATTCGGTCGACTCAAAAAAATTTGGGATATTCTTGAATTAAGTCGGAAATGGATATGGAGAAGAGAAAAAAGGGCAAAATTTCAAAAAGTTAAGAAACCCTCAATTGTCAATTTTAAGAATTAAAAAAAAAAGGAACTTTTTAGAGTATCTAATTATTATTCTATTTTTTGATGGACTTTAATTTTAGTTCAGTATTATTCTCCCGCAATGCTTTTTTAATATCTACCTTTTCAGCAGACTCGATTAAATTATATTTAACAATTAGCTCAAGAATGGTCAATACTTGTTTTCCATGTTTATATTGAATATTTGCATCATTTAAATTCCTCCAACAAAATGGGCATTCTGTTAACATTATATCTGCTTTTACTGCGTCTCCTTCATCCATACGTAAATGGGCAGTTTTAACACTAAATTCAGGATATTGTCCCCTAACTCCACCTCCTGCACCACAACAAAAGGAATCCATTTTAATTCGGTACATTTCATTAAATTTGATTCCAGGTATTGCTTTAATAATCGTTCTGGGTATTTCAAACCACTCCTCTTGAATTTTTTTTACAATTCGAACATCAAGCATTAAATTTTTGGATTCTTTAATAACTCGTTCTTTAAACCATTGTCCAAAATGTCTCCCAGTATGGCAAGGATCATGATAAGTAACTATTTTACCTTCTAATTCGGGTATTTTACTAAATATAATCTTGTTTTCCTTAACTAAATAACTCACTAATTCCATTGCATGTAATGTTTTAAAAGTATTTGGTTTTTTGGACCATTTTGGATAATCTATAGTAAAAGTCCGGTAACATCCTGCGCATGAAAATAAAATAAAGTCAAATTTTTTAAAAAGTTTAAGGTTTATGTTCATATTACGAATTGCTTCATCAATAAGTCCTATTCTAAAAAATGGTGAACCACAACACGTTTCTTTGTCTAATATAGTAATATCGTACCCTATTTTTTGCAATAACTGTACTGTTGCAATTGGGATATTTTTTTGCCTATAACTTGCCGTACACCCAACAAAATAAGCAATTTTTGTGTTTTTATTTAAAATGGTTTCTAAAATATTGGAATCTTCGGCCCATTTAACACGATCTCCTTTTGCACCACCATATGGATTATTATTCTTTTTATTACGGTTTAACATTTCAGTATGAGCTTTTTGAGGAGGATTTTTTGCTTCAATTACTGCAGCTCTTAACGCTTCAATAATTTCAACTGTAGGGATATCATTTTCACATTGTGAACTACACATACCACAAGTAATACAAGGATAAACAATATCACTGATATCTTTTCCATTTTTTTTTAAATCTAAATCTCCTTCTAACACAGCTCGTGCAATCCACATTTTTCCAGCACTCCAATAAGCTTCCCAACCAAACTCAATTCCTGCTGGACATGATTGCATCATACCTTCATATAAAACATTATCACCTTCAGTCCCAACATGATTTCCAATTCCTTCCTTATCAGGTTCTCCAGAATAAGCAAATCTGCACGCTTTACAATGGATACATTTGTATATTTCGCTTTTTAAATTGGTTAATCTTTCCATTCTCATTTACTCCTATTGCTTTAAGGCAACATTAATCTCCCAGGATGCATAATATAATTTGGATCAAACATTTCTTTTACTTTTCTAAGGTATTTTAAATATGTTCCTGCTTTGGAATAAGTGATAGGTGCATGAATATAAGGATCAGGTCGATAGTTCAACCATCCTTTACTGATACAATATTCTGCAGTTTCGCGATTCATATCTTGCACTCGAATAAAATCTTCAGGTTTGCTACTATCAAAGCACACAATCGCCATACATATCGCTTGTCGACATCTTTCAATAGATGCAATCCAGATTACTTCAGGAAATCCATATTTTCGTAATATTTTTGTATAATATTCTGTAAATTCTGCACTTTCATTCCAAGGAGTATACCAAGTAATAAAAAGATACCCACCTTCCCAATAACTATAGGGGATTGCAATTTTATTAGGTTTCCTCATTCGAGATTCAATTTGTTTAGGATGTAATTTCCATTCCTTGATAGATTCTGGATCTTTAGCCCGGTTTTTCTTGTAATCAAGAGCATATTTATCTATTGTTTTACACACAAAATCTAATTCTTCCTGTGAATGAGCCCAAACTTCCCAGTTCATAAACCATTGTGGAATTCCAATTTTTTTAAAAAAAGAATAATCATGAGGAATTTTATCTTTTGGCCATCTAGTCATAACTAAATGCCACGAACCACCTTGAACTATTACAGTATTATGAGCAATTCCAAATTCTAATTTACCTAGTTCTAAAGTTAAATCTTGCATATCTTGAGGGTTTCCCATTGCCCAAGTTTTAACGGTTTTAAATTTAGGATGAGGAAAAATTTTAAACACACCTTTAGTGACCACACCCATAGTTCCTTGAGATCCCATAAATGTGGAAAATAATTCAGGTCCAATTCCCCAACGATAAAATGGTTTAGCTCCATTTAATGCCATAGAACCAAAATTTAGAACATCTCCATTTGGTACCACCACTTCGGCCCCCATAAAAATTTCACTTTGAGGACCCATTGAGCTTGTTACTAAAGAAAAACCTCGATCAATTCCATCACCTAAAATAGTAGCTG
Organism: uncultured archaeon; assembly: GCA_964413395.1. Classification (GTDB taxonomy): domain Archaea; phylum Asgardarchaeota; class Lokiarchaeia; order Sigyniarchaeales; family Promethearchaeaceae; genus Lokiarchaeum. Next base: position 5,914 of record CAYPTZ010000210.1, read on the forward strand.
CAGGAGGTGCACCATCAGCAATTGGAGGAATATATTTTGGATGATTTTTTTTCATATATGCCCACAATTCACCATTTGTCACTCCAGGTTCAATAATACAATATCGATTATCTTCATCAATTTCAATAATTCGATCCATACGACTTAAATCTAAAACAATACCTCCAGGTTTTATAACAGGACAAGCAAAACCACCAGATAATCCTGCGGATATAGGTGATACTGGAATTTTACGACTTGAACACCATATTAAGATTTTTCGTACTTCTTCAGTATAACGTGGGCGAACTATACAATCTCCTATCTGAGCTTCTAACCCCATAACACTTTTTGATAAATAACTTGCACATATTGCAGGATTATTGGATACAAAGCGTTTTCCCACAATAGATTCAAAATATTCAATATCTTTTTCGATTACTTTATTATATTCCATTTTTTTTCTCCAAATTGGAAAATATAAATTAATTCCTAGATTAATTTAAGGTGCTTATTTCAGTTTTTTCATATTATATTTAATATATAGATATAATATATTCAATAAAAACAAGCTATAAATTAAATATAAATTCACGATTTAAAAGATATTACCAAAAATAAAAAATTA
>CAYPTZ010000211.1:0-6511 GCA_964413395.1 uncultured archaeon
GCCGATATTAATTACATTATTATTTAATTTTATAAGCATCCCTATGATGGAAAAAAGGCAACTAAAAAATAAGGTAAATTACCAGAATTATCAATTAAATACTCCAAAATTAATTCCTAGATTCTGGAGAAGCAAAAAAAAAGATTAAAATCGAAATACAAATTCTTTGAGAATTTCTTGAGTATAAATGATAATTTCTTTACTTTTGACAAATTTTGCATAACATATTCCCAAATAGATAAAAGAATAGAAACACAATCCAAATCCAATATCTTTAAAGAAATATTCAGAATCTGTAAAAAAATGGACAAATAAGCCAAATGACAGATAAATTATGAAATTTGATATGGAATATGAGAATTTTTTTTTATAATTTTGATGATATTTTTGTAAGAAATTTGCTAATTCTAGAAATTCAACAATTTCTGCTTGAATTTTAGTTTTTGGGCGATATCTTAAATTAATTCCATTCTTTTTCATTAAAGATGTAAAATGATTTGAATTAAGCTGTATTCTGAAAATTTTTTTTTTATATAATTCATGCAATTCTATTATCATTATTGAAATAAGTATACTTGAAAATGAAATGAGGCCAATTAATTCTAGAATTTTTAAGCTTGTAAAGCCCTCAATAATACAATTATAAAGAAATATATAATTTAGAATAACCAGAAAAAAAATGTTAATGAAATAAACTAGTTTTTTCTTTATAATATGATTTGTAATTGATGAAAATTCACGTTCATTTTGATAAACATAATGATGATATTTAGTGTAAAATTCCATTGTGTTAATTCCACGAAATTCATTTGCAGAAGGATCTATCAAAACATCAGTGTAATCATTTTTCTGAATCAAATTTGAATTATAATAATAATTATATGTAATCATATAAATTCCAAAACTTACAGAGATAAAACCGATTATTAGAGAGAAATAAATATACACACGAGAAATGGTAATGAAGGGGTATTTGAATTGTATCCAAAAGAAAATCACCATGAAAATTGAACAAGCGCTATAAATTAATAGTGGAGTAAATTGATCTGAAATCTCAATAATTTTATCTGTTTTTTTTTGTTGTTCAGTCATTTTCAATCTTTTCCTCGCCATATGTCTCAAATTCACTCCCTTTTTGGAAATAGGAAAAAATTTAAACCCTATTCAACAAGAAGAGTTAGAAATTAGTACTGTAAATTTGTTAGTTACTAAAAACTGATTTATGAATAAGAATGTAAATTTTTACAAAGTTAATTCATTTTTTTGGTGATTTTTCTACAAAATTTCTAAAAAAGTATTTTAAGTAGAAAAAGTATTATGAAGAATTCAATTTAGAAAAAAAGCGAGACTCGAGCTTGGAAATTCATATCTGAAAATAATGACGCATAAACAGCGACGCCAGTAACAAAGAATATTATCCAAATTGTTTGAAAAAAACCAGGTTGAAGCCATTTCGGAGCCTTTTTAAATTTATCTAATAAATATGCAACCATATAAATCAAAGATGAAGAAATCTCTAAAAAAGTTAAAATTAGATAAAAACTGCTAAATACAACTCCAAATTCACGTAATTTTGATAACAATATAAATAGACAGATATTTCCCGCTAGAAGTGTCGCAAATAATCCTAACACTCCTAATAAGTGTGCGATTCTTTTGACATTAAATTGAACAGAACCCATCCATACCAAACATAAAGAGGCCGCATAAAAACATAAAGCAATAATTTTTGTAAATTTTAGATTTGTATATTGATTAGAAATGATATAACCAAGCATTATCATTAAAAAAAAGCTAAATACAACAAAAAATGAGAATAATATCAATGCTTTTGTATTTTTTTTTTTTTCAAATTCAGTTTGCCCAATGAAACTTGCTGGATGTTTGGAAAATCTGTGATTATACACAGTAGTTTTACCTGCAATAAATAGGGATAATAATGCACCTATTCCAAATATTATTGCAATTGGTTGATAAAAAGACAAATTAATATTTAACGAAGTATCTACTAAAAGAATTATCAATAGACTAATGCTTATTGTAATACCACATATTTTCAACCAATTTTGTTCCAAGATATTATTTTCATCATCAATTTTATTTATATTGCTTGTTTGATCGCTCATTATTAATTGCACAATTGGAAAGTTTTTCCTTTTAGGCTCCTAATTTTTGTGTTTATTAAGATTAATTCTGTTTAATCTCATCCTAGGAGGTCTATAATAATAAAATATCCTATTCCATTTAAAATGCTTGAAATTCTTGAGTATTAAATCTTTCTTTAACAAAAAGCTCTAATAATCTTTAAGAAAAGTGCTTTAAAACACAAACTAAATATATCTATTTTCTATTATTGATTTTTTCTTTTTAGAAGACCTTTTTTACTATTTACTAAGTATTTATGTATACTCCAAAAAAATATTATTATTTTTTATTAGATGTGAAAAAGAAAATGGTTCCAGAATTTCCAAAAAATATGTTTAAATGGATGAATGATTTTCCAGTAATTGCTAATCAACGACCAACTTGGGATGAATACTTCATGCTGATTGCATTTATTGTATCTAGACGTAGTTCATGTCTTCGCAATAAAGTAGGAGCAGTAATAGTAAAGGATAGGGATACAATTTCCACAGGATATAATGGAGCTCCCTTTCCACAACAAACATGTCTAGAAATAGGGGTATGTTATAGAAATGTTGTGAGTTTTCAAAATAAATTGTAATTTATTTATAAAGATTATAGTTAAGTTTTATATTTTTTTTCAAAATACTTGTTCTTTTTTCAAAAATATTTGTAAATTATATATAAAGATGAATTCAGAAATATCAAAATTTTATTTTTCAAAATAATTGTAAATTAAAAAATCATCTCCCTCCTCTCGCCTAAAACCGACAAAATTAGATTTAATATATTAAAAAATTTTAGATAAGAGAGAATCTAATGTTAAAATGTAAACCACTACGAAATATTACAGCAAACAAAGTCTCATCAACAATATTCTTTTATTCAAGAAAAAAGCAACGTCAAATTAAATGCGAATCTACTCTTGAATGGAGTACTGCAATTGTTATTGAACATGAACCTTTATTGATCGATTATTGCGAGCAAGCAATTGAATTAAAATGGTCTAGAAGCAATTGGACTGCTGATTTCGTTGTATTGTTAGAAAATGAAGAAAACAGTTATGATATTTTAATTATAGAGGTAAAATATCTTAAAGATTTATTAGCTGATCAAGATCATTTTAAAATGAAATATTCTGAGTCAATTGATTGGATTAGGGAAAATAAAAATAAGATTATTTCACAAATTACAAATTTTCAAGTAAGAAAAATCGAATTTTTAGTAGTTACGGATCAAATAATAAATCAATCTTTTAGAATGCAAAATTTAAGGGAATTAATGGAAGCTTCTGTTGATCCAGCATTTATTATTGAATTATCACGCCACATTAAAGCAATTCTATCAAAAAATCCAAATATTGAAATCAAGCAATTAGTAAAATCAATTAGTCTACGAAATCTCCCTGAAGGGACAACAGAAGATGAAATTTGGACAGGAATTTATGAAATGATATATTATTTTGATCTAATTATCGATCTTGAGCAACATTTATCCCCTAAATCAAAGATAAATCTTCCAAATGGATCCTTCAACTACGAATCGATTAATATATGGCTTAAAAAATTTAATTGGGAAAATCAAAATATTGTAAAATCTATTATCCCACATTTGGATCTTTATGCATTAAATGATAATCCCAAAAAATCTATCGAATTATGGGAAATTGCAAATAAACGATATGAGATTATCATAGATTTAATTAAATTACCAATAAAGCAATTACAGCTCAAAGAATTTAAATTTGAAGGTCATAAATACCATTGGAGGACAATTCATAACTGGATATTGGCTTACAAACGTTCTAAAGGTGATATTTCAAGTTTAATTCCTAGCTACTGCGACCGAGGTAAGAAGAAAGTTCAAGATAATAATACTAAGGAATTATTTGAAATTGGGAAAGAGGCATATCTAAAAAGTAATAGAAGTAGTCTTAGTAAAAAAAAACCAATTGCAAAGAAATCTATTTCTCAATCATATAAGATAATGAAAGCATATGCAAAAAGAAATAGCAAAATCAAATATTGTATGAGTTATTCAACTTTTTATAGAAAGATAAAAAATATATCTCCTAAATTAGTTACAGAATTTCGAGAGGGAACTAAAGTTGCTGAACACAAATTTGAACTAAGCGAAGGAGAATTTCCCCATGGAGATTATGCCTTGCAATCAGTCCAAATTGATCACACTCCAATTGATGTACTAGTTGTAGATGAAGAACAGAGAAAAGTAACTGAAAGACCATATCTTACAGTAGCTTTTGACTCTCACACTCGTTGTATACTTGGTTATTATATCACTTACGATAAACCAAGTCGTCTATCAGTTGGAATGACTTTACTCAATTGTATTAAAACCAAAAAAGAAACGATTGCTAAAATTCGCAATAGTTTTCCTAATTTAGATCCACAAGAATTAAAATCTCTTGAAACAAGTGGATGGTTAAATATATATGGGTTACCCTTCACATTGCATATGGATAATGGTTCGGATTTCAGGAGTGAAGATATAATTCTCTTTGGGTTATCCTATAAAGTTCACCTTCATTATCGTCCTGTAGGAAAAACACAATTTGGTGCATATGTAGAAAGATTTTTAGGAACTCTCAATAAAAGACTCCATTCTCTTCCAGGAACTACTAGTTCAAATATTAAAGAAAGAGGTGATTATCCTTCAGAAGATCGAGCAATATTTACAATAGAAGAATTAGAAGCACGAGTGATTACTGAAATCATATATTATCACCACGATATTCACAGAGAACTTTATATGACCCCACTTGCAAAATGGAATGAAAGTTTTACTGCGATAGGAACACGAGCTCTAAACCGAAATTTAAGTTTAGTAAAACAGAGTCATTTTAAATTTGATGTATTACCTTCTGATGAAAGAACAGTTCAAAAGAAGGGAGTGGAAATTTTTAATCTCCACTATACAAATCCATTAATTCAAAAATTTATTGGAATAAAAAATCTAAAAAATAAGAAGAAAAGTAAGAAATTCCGAATAAGGTATGATCCTCGAGATATTACAAAAATCTTATTTATTGATAATACAGATAAAAACAATTGTCAATATATTCCACTTGTTTGTAATGATAAATTTGTTCAAGAAAATTACATTAAAAAAAAACAAATTCTCTCGCTATGGGCATGGAATGCAATTAAAAATGATTTTGAAATCAAAGGAAAACAATACTATGATCAAAATGTTTTATTGGATATTGTTAATCTTCAACAAGATATGGAAAATATTGCTTTGAAAAGGACTAAAACTGCGCGAAAGTTAGAAGCTCGAAAGAAAAGGAGAGAAAAGGATAGTAGAGAAATCATTAATACTGTTTCTATCTCTTATCCTAAAACCAATGAAGTAATCATAAAAAAAAAATCCCAACCAAAACAGGTAATCAGGAACTTCGGTATATCTAAAACAACAAAAGTTAAGAAAATAAAATTACCAGCAAAGAATTCAAGTCGTTTTGCAAACTTGGATCAAAAAACAGCTAAAAATTTAGCAAAAAACCTAAACAGGAGGAAATAATTAAAAATGCAAACAAAAGAATATCATAATTTTAATTTTAATGAAGAACACATGGATCTTTTAGGTGATAATGATGAAAATAGGAAAATTTATAATAATATTAAACACCGACGTGCATATTATATGTACAATGATGCAGGTAAGATTATTTCACAAGAAATCAAACCTCGATTTTATAATGCTTTTGGTGATGGAAATGATAGAGGTCGAGTATTCTTCTTTTTTGGGGATTATAACACAGGAAAATCATTTTTACTAAAATATGCTTCCTTCTTATTAAAAAAGAAGCATTCAAAATTATGGAAAAAAGGGATAGAACCTATAATTATTATGGATCTATCAGATACCATAAATACAGCAAAACAGTTATATCTTTTTCTACTCAAGAAATTTGGGAAACCTGTTGATCCTCTTCAGTTGAGGAATTGGGAAAAGACTGGAATAGATGAACTAAAACTTCTGGAAAAGGTTATTAGAAATCTTGAAAATTTTGAAACTCGAATTTTGATATTAGATGAATGTCAAAGGTTACTTAAAGCAAGAAATCCAAACATTCCAAATATTTTTGAAGCTTTTAAAGATTTAACATCAAAAGATAATTGGAATGGGGATTTAAGAACTAACATAATTATTTGTGGAACTACTGAAGGAACAGTACTTTTTGAAGCTGATAAATATATCCAAGGCCGCACTCATACAAGAGAATTATATGGATTATCAGATAAGGAATCCGGTGATTTTCTATGGATGATTTATAATGATTATATTGACCTTGGAGTATCTTCTGATTGGGATTTAGTTCAAACTTCATCAGAGAATTCAGAACCAATACTAAACGAAGAAATTG
>CAYPTZ010000212.1:0-6499 GCA_964413395.1 uncultured archaeon
TGGAAGTAGATTTTGCTGATATTCATTAAACATTCTTCGTGATTTCGAATCTAATGCATCATCCATATATTGCATATACAATCAAAAACTATATGAATTGTTACTTTTTAAAGCCACAGAACAAAATATGTGTTTAGTTCGGATAGGACTGAATAGTGAATAATTATTAGTAAGAAATAGATTTGAGTACTAATGTTGAAAATATAAGAATAAAATGTAATATTATTAAAATTTTTTTCTAAAGTTCTAATCTTTTAAGCTAGTCCCTATTTCTGCCGCTAGCCAGAAAAATTTTTCATGAAATGTCATCGAATTTGAGAAATTTCTGTGATTCCATTTGTAATTACTAATATCATCACCAGCACCTAAAATATATCCCAATGAAACATTTCGAAAAGAAGCAACTGCAGCAAGAGCAGCAGCTTCCATATCAACTGCAATTGCTCCCTCTCTACGGCGTTCTTCTATTTTTTTTTGATGTTTCTCGATAAATTCCATCAGTACTCCATACTTTTCCTTCACTGTAGCTGATATTGTTTTTATTAAGAAATATTTTAATTTCCTTTTGCATAGTAGGATTTATTTCAATTTCCCTACTTGGAGGATAATAATGATATGATGTTCCTTCTTCTCTAATAGCGGACGTGGGAATAATTAAGTGATCCCGAGGGATTAATCCGTCTAACACACCACAGGAACCAATAGCAATAAATTTCTTACATCCCATTCCTATGGCAAATTCCATCATTCCTGCAGCAAATGGTGCTCCCAATCCAGGAGTCATAACAGCAAGTGATTTTCCATTATGTTTCATTGAAAACAATGGTAAAGGATCGGTAACTAGTGATTTTTCAGATGCAATCTGTTTTTAAAATCTTCATATTGACAAGTTTATTAACCACTTCTTTATAAAAAGGATAAATGCATACTTCTGGAGCATTAATTGAACTAAAAATGGTTTCTGGATTAATTATTGAATTTTTATCATTATCAAATTCTAAAAATGGAAAATTATTTAGTTCCATGAGATAGATGATAGTAATTATTAGATATTCAAAAATCTTAGGTTCTTACAAGAAATGGAAAAAGTATTGATGTATTTATTAAATAACAAATGCAGAATATTTGCTTTCTTTTTTGGTATGTAAACTTATTTTCCACTTTTGTAATTATATCAATTTTTTTTCAAAGTTATCAGAATAATTGACAATTCTATTTGCGCATACAACAATTTTATCCGTTGCAGATAAAGTAGTTAAAGAAATCAAATCTAGTGCAATAAAACGATTTATTGTGATGGCAGGATGTGATGGGAGAAATAAATCAAGAGAATATTTCACAGAAGTTGCAGGAAATCTACCTAATGATACTATAATATTAACTGTAAGTTGCGCAAAATATCGCTACAACAAACTCGATTTAGGTGATATTGGTGGAATTCCGCGAATATTAGATACTGGGCAATCTAATGATTCTTTGCATCCATAACCCCAAATGTTGCTAAACTATTAGTTGATAATTTTAGAATTAAACGAATTACAACTCGTTCTAATGACATCGCTGCAATGATGATAGGAAATTAATCCTTTTTTTTATTTTTTAATGGAGAAATATTATTAAGGGTTAATCAGATTAGTTAGTATCAATCACATTAGAAATACAATATTGGTGAGGAAAAAAACTTATGACAAGCAAATTACGAAAAACGCGGACAATTGTCAAAATAGTCGCTGCTTTGATTTCCATGGCATTTTTCTTAAATGCGATTAGTGGAATTATGGGGGCTTATAATTATATAGAGAATTTGGCAGTGACGCCAAATGATCCGCAAGCAGATGATTTCCAATTAGATTATACTGGTATGAATTTTCATGTTGGAATCCACCTAAATAATTCAGAGAGCATTTATCCCATGGAGGATATCGTTTTAGGGTTGTATTTTGGATTAGCAACAAATACTTCTGACACATACGAAACAATTATTAATACTACCTCAACAAACTTAGAAAATCCTACTGCTCCAATCACAGTTCCTGCTGGAGAAGAACGAAATGTTACATTAGATGCAATAATTGGGGATTTTGCTGTGACAATTCCTGAAATGATCACAATGTTTGGCCTAAACGCTACTTTTGATATTGGGACTTTATTAGGTGATGGAACACTTAAAGCTCAACTAATCCTATCTTTTGAGATCAAATTTGCCATGAAGCAATATTCCCTTGCATTCACAATTGATATGCATCCTGATTTAATACTAGGAGGTTTCTAATTATGGGTATCGTATTGAGAACAATATTTGCTACAATTTCTACAGCAATTATCTATTTTATTTATGTATATTTGCCAGGTCTCTTGTTAGGAGTTGATGAAAGTATTCTCGAAGGTGGCCAGGCAGGCATCCGATTACCTGATGTGAATCAATTAGCCTTCTATCTTCGATCTATAGGAATTATAATAGTTGGAGTTACTTTTGCTCATGGTTTTGCTCCCGGAGAATCAAAGATCAAACCTATTTGGAATGTTATTAGAGTAATATTGAAAGTATTTTTCTTTGGAGCTATTATATACATAGGTTTCTCAATAATTGAAATTTACATAGATATTGAGTTGGCCTTTTATTTAGGATTAAATGTAGATCTTACTGTCTTTTGGTATTCTTTGATGGGGGCAATTCTTTTTGATATTGTGATTTCGGTATTAGATTTCTTTATTGCATTCCAAGAAGCCGATAATGAAAAGCCTGCGGGTACGGTACCTTATCAAACAATGGATTTAACGGAGGATGGCAATTAATATGGCAAAAATTCTAGATGGTGTAAGTAAATACCTTGGTTGGGCTACTCCGGTAATAAATTGGATTATTTTAGTTATTCTTCCAATTTATATTCTTTTTGGAGAAGTGCTTTATTTCATTGCTGAATTATTTTTAGGTATTCTTCCAACAGAAAGCTATTTCGTGGCTTGGTTCTTAATGGGTACTTTCATTGTTGCTGGAATAATCTTAGGAATTATGGCGGAAATGAAAGAAAGAGAAAAAAACAAAAATCACTAAGAAAAATAACATGAAGTTCTTTTTTTTTTTTATATTTTTTCATTTAAAAAACTAATGGGATCGAAGATTTTAATGTTTAGAATTTTATTGGTATAATAGGGGAATTTTCTCGTGGGTGGAAAAAATAAAGAGAGAAATACTGTTACATCAATAGAAATATCTGTTATTTTAAAACGCCTAACTGATAAACTTCATAACGCAAAAAGAGTTGAAGATTTTGAATATATCAAAGTAAAATTGATTAAATTATATGAAAAGATCCGACAAAGTATACTATTTTTAGATTTTGATGAAAAAAGAATCCAATTATTGAAAGAATGCAATATCAACTTACAATTTCTCCATCGAGATATTGATGCTTGGAATTATTTCACTCAAAATAAAGTTACAGAAGCATATGATGAAATTATCGCAACGATGAAATCAATATCGCAACATCCTGACCGACATTTAATCAAACCTTGGATATTTACCACAATTCAAGAATCACTTCAAAAAATTGCCAATTTAGTTGCCAATATTCCTAAGCAATCAAAATCTCAAGAAAAAATTCAAAATATAACAGATCATACTTTTATCCATCCAGTGGGAGTAGATATTGAATTAAGAAAGACAACGATACAAAATATTGATGACCAGCAAACTAGTCTTCCAAATAGTATTGATCCATTAGATCATCCTTTTCCAGAAACTATTGGATTATCCAATCAAAAAGAAATTAAAGCAGATAACATAAACCCTTTTAAATTTTCTAATGCTTTTGCTAAAAATTCTCCAAATCTTAATGCAATTATGAATCGGGATGATAATTTTGATTTAACTTTTAAACCTTCTAATTTAAAACCTGAAAAATCATTAGAAAAAACATTTCTGATGAAGGAGAAGAGCATACCTTTTCCTCCTACCACTGATTCTTCCATGGATAATAAAGATAATTCAATAAAAAAATTCTGGATAAAAGAAAATAAAATTGATGATGAAATTAAAGATAATAGTATAGACAATCCTTTTGAACAAGAAATTGAGAAAAATGTTGAAGATCCATTTCAAACGAAAAAAATAAATAAGAAATCAAGGAAAATCTTAGAATAACTTTAATTTATGGCTATTAGTTATTTAGTATAAGGAAATAAAATCCAGCATAGATTTCTATTACAAAATTATTCAAAAATTGACCATTGATATTAGAAACAGTTTTAGAATTATCTGAATGATTACCCTGTATTAAATTCTCAATTTCTTTTCTTCCTGAAATAAAATCCATTTCTTGGAATATTTTAAGTACACCTTCAAATTTGAATAAATCTAATTGATTTTTTAATTCCTTCATTTTCCTTCCTTCAATTTCTGGAATTTTTAATGATTTTAACTGCCAATAAAAGTAATTTAAAATTAGAATATTTTGATGAAATTGATTTGTTGCTTGATTGGATGTGTTTATTGCTACATTTTTGCTATCGTAGTGTAAAAATTCCCCTGATATTACATTCTGGAGATATAATTTCGAATTCTTTATAAAATTCGATAATTCTCGATTAAATTGGTTAGATTTGTAAAGAAAATAAAAATAAAAATAAAATATTTTGAAAAGTATTGAAGTAAAATTATATCCAGATTCATTTAATATTTTTTCATAAGTTGATTTAGGAATGAAATTGCCCAATTTTTCTTGATAATCTAGTATTTTACCTTTCTTTAATAATATAATAAGTGATTCTAATTCATATTGTCTATCATTTGATAGGAATGGAAGCGATTTCAGGGATATTAATAGCTCATAATTTGCTAAAAAGAGAATTGGTTCTATAGATTTTGAAAAGTCGATACCTATTGGTGGATTAAAAATTAAATTATCTTCAAATAATTGTATATGATCAAAGTTTTTCCGAATATCAAATTTTTCTTCAATTTGCTTAATTTCTTTTCCAATTGATAATATTTCACCCTTATTTATTGCTTTTTCTAATTCTTTATCTACCACTAGTATCATTCCACCGAATAAATCTATTTTTTCAATTTCTTGATAACGTTTAAAATTTCTTTTTTTTCATCTTTAATTCTTTTTTGGTTTTCTTTGAATTCCCTCTGAATTATATCTGGTGCTACTTTCTTTAATATATCTATGCATTCACAATTCACTTTTCTTATAATATGAGAAATATAAAATGGTTGAGTAAGCCGAAAATCTAACTTATATATGGAATTTTTAATGTTTTTATCAATTGAGAGGGGCATCAACGCACGGCGAATATTTTGGACCATTAAACCTGCTATGATTTGACTAATATATACTATACTTGGTTCTGGTTTATCAACACATGAATTAATTGTCTCTAATTCTGCTTTTTGAATATCATCAGGATAAATACAATTAATGCAGGGTGTTTCTCGGGTAATAATTCCTGCTTGACCTCCAAACCAACTTATACCACCATGTATAAGTGAAATATTATTTATTAAACAATATCGATTTAATATCTTTCTAACAAAAATAGTATCAACACAATCAATAATGAGATCTACATTCCTTATTATTTCTTCAATGTTATTTTCAGTTATCTTTTCTTGAATTCCTAAAATTAATGAAGAGGAATCTCTTTCTATTAGTCGATTAGCCAAAGCTTCTGCTTTATTTAATCCAATATCATTTTCACAAAAGAGAGATTGTCTATTTAGATTGTGAGGTTTTATCTGATCATAATCAAATATTTTTATAGTTCCTATTCCAAGACCAATTAAACCAATACAAACATGATTTCCTAATGCTCCTGCTCCAACAACTGCAACTGTTGAATTTCTCAGTTTTTCTTGATCCCAATCTGGAACTCGAGATTGTCGTTCATATCTAAATTCTGACATACATATCACATCTATTTATTTTATACACTTACTCATATTATGTATTAATTTTTTCACGCAATTCTTTTGCAACTAGGTTATAATTTTTAGTAAAATCTAAATCATTTTTATTATCTTTTACAACTTCTATTTTTCCTTCTTTATTCATTATGTTTCCAGATTCAAATTGAGTACTAACAATTCCAAATATCTTTTCTTCCATGTTGACTGTTATTCCATGTGTATATTTCACTCGAATTCCTTTGATTATCATAAAATTTCCCGTCTCCGCTAATAATATTTTCTGATTATGATAATCAGTACTTGAAAAAAATACATCAAAATTAGCATGGCTATGAGCCCAACCAATTATATCTTTTTTATTTGTTAAAATTTCTGATTTTAACGCAAGAATATCCTCAGATTTAATCATTATTGAAGCATGTGAACATAATTGTTTAGGAATTATAAAATCTTCAATAATATTATTTTTACCTAAAGTTAAGACATACATCTCTAAAGGTGTGTGAAATATATTTTTTACTTCTTTGGCCATAAAAAAGAGCTTCTTCAAAGCAGAATTTGTGATTTTTATCGTATTTAGTG
>CAYPTZ010000213.1:0-6478 GCA_964413395.1 uncultured archaeon
TCGTTTCGTAAGGGATAATCCTAACCCCGTCCCAGGAATTGAATTAATGATGGGAGAATCGACTCTTTTAAAATCTTTAAATATGATAGGATAATCCTTTTCTGCGATGCCAATGCCCGTGTCTTCTACCGAAAATATCCAATTATTCACATCTTCGGAAAATTTAAAAATAATTTTACCATTTTTGGTAAATTTAATCGCATTGCTAAATAAATTGTATAAAATCTCTTTCAATTTGATAGGATCTGCAATGATTCTTAAATTACTTTTTAACCCCTGAACTTTAAAATTTATTCCTTTTTTATCGATTTTTTTTTTTTATCTAATTGAAAATTTATTTTTTTTTAGGATTTTTAGTATCTTTTTACTCTCGTGGGATAAATTTCTGATTTGTTTTCTTCCCATAAAAATTTTAACACCCTTTAGACATGTAATACTATCAGGAAGAGAAGTGAGATTATTATCTCTTAAAAAAAACCATTTTAAATGCTTCAAATTACCAATTGATTCTGGTAAAGAAGATAGTTGATTAGTATGTATATCTAAAGTATGGAGATTTGATAAATCCCCAATAAATTCTGGAAGTGAGGTTAAGTTGTTCCTTGCTAGATTTAGATAAGTTAATTGGGATAACGCCTTCATTGAGTTTGGAAGAGATGAGAGCTGATTTTGTGCAAAACTTAAGTGATCAAGTCCAATCAAATTTTTAAAAATATCTGGGAGGGAAGTTAGATAATTGGCTTCAAAAACTATAGCAGAAAGAGACGGAATGTCCTGTAATACTGTTGGAAATGATGTAAATTCATTAAAATTTAAAATTAACCCCTTGAGGGATTTGAGATTTCGAAAAGTTTGAGGAAGAGATACTAAAGAATTTGCCTGTAAGCCTAAAGTCCTCAAATCCGTCAATTTGCCAATATTCTCTGGGATAGAATAATAACATCTCCCTGCTAATCCAAGTCCAGTAACATAGTACTTCTCCACTTTATACTCTATTGATTCTTCATCTATATACGATGAAGATAATTTAAATAGATGAGGACAATGCATAGTTGAAATTAATTCTTGGAGTACTTCTGCATCATTTTTAACCATAGATACTCCTTGAAATTTTACTAATTCATTTTCTGCTATCATTTTATTCTTCTTTATTTCCATATTACTTTCTACACTTATTCTTTGGTGAATGTGTTATAAATAAATTTTTTTTCCACTAACATTCGTACATCGTCATAAAAAGACGGTGTACGAATGTTAGTGTTTTGAATTTTTTTTTTTTCACTAACATTTTTACTCCGTCCAAATTTCTAATTTATATTCATAAATGAATAATCTAGATCTTCATTGAAATTAGATTTCTCAAATCCAAAATGTAAATCTGACAATATCAGGAATGTTTTCGCACCCACATTACTATTATTGCTAGTTGATTTAAAAAAAATTTTAATAAATTCTCATTTTTGCTTATTTCTTTTTAAGATAGATTTCTTGAAATCCATCCACCTTTTTTCGTTCAATAATTCCTTTTTTTTCGCAGGATAGAATAAACTCAGAGAATTTTTTAAAGGATTTGTGACCCTTTTCATTATAAATTAAGCCAACCCCTCGATATTTCATCGAAGCATGATCTCGCATGAGTTTATCTAAGGCTAATTCGCGTATATTTTTTCCTCGTTCGGCCGCTTGATTTAAAATATCCTCCATAATAACCACTGCTTGTTGAAATTTAATACTATCTTTTGGAATTTGAGGGCCTTGCGCTTTTTTTTTTGAGGAAACCTTTGCTTCTTTTTTATTATTATCATTCACTTTACTTATTCGGTTAGTAAATTTTGCAATATATTCTTTAGCTCTTTTGATTTGAGAACCATTAGGTTTATTGATTGAGAGACTATACTTATAATCTGCTATTGATTCCTCCAAATATTTCACTGCTTCAGGTTTGTTTTGAAATCCCAAAGTCCTTCCTAATAAAATATAAGTCTCTCTTTTCAATTTAAGCGCATAACCATAATTTGGCTTGATTTCTAAGGTTTTTTGTATAGATTCTTCTGCTTTTCTTAAGATCTTAGTTTCTCCTTTATAATCGTTCCGCTCCCTAAATCCTAAAGACCACTTTAAATAATTCTCTGCTTGATAAGTATAAGCATAATAAAGATGCCTAAAATTAGGGTTCTTTTGATCTGCAATTGATTTATTAAAAAAACCTTCAGCCACTTCATATTCCCCAATAATCGAATGACAAAATCCTATTTCAGAATAATTTGGAAGATAATCTTGATTAACCTTAATTCCTTCTGAGAATGCTTCGATGGCTGCGAAATATTCCCCATTTTTTTTTAGCAAAATCCCTAAATTAAACCACGTATGGAAATTTTTTGGCCCCAATAGAGTTGCTTTTTTTGCTAATTCCAAAGCTTTTGGCATATTACGTCTTTGGGCTTCAAATTTTGAAAATTCAGTATAAGGATAATCAAATTGAGGAGCAATTGAAATTGCTTTTTCAAAATTGATCGCTGCTTCTTTTACATCATCTGCTTCCATACTTTGCTTTGCTGTTTTTACATGATTATATGCAATTATTGTTTCAGTTGATCGCACTCCTAGACTTAGTAACGTTTGTTGGTAGGATGAAATGGATTCTTCAAATTGTTTAATTTGATCATGATAGCGTCCTACTAATTGCAATTTGGTTTGGACGTCTTCATTTAAACGTGCTTCGAGATACCCTTTGGTCAGGGAAAGAATATTATAGTAAGTTTCGATCCCATCTTTTATTGGTCGAGTTTCATGAAATACAAGAGAATCTCGTTCTAGTTCAAAAATATGATCTTCAAATTCTTCTTCGGTAATATTGGCCAGAATTTTAATCAAAGGTTTGGTTTTCGATTGATTCCCAAGAATTAAAATGCTATAGAGAATATTTTTCGAGATTTCATTTAAGAGAATAAATACAGAATTAAACACGAATTGACATAATTCACTATCCCCCTCAAAAATTTCCTCAAATGCTTCTTTTAATGGTTTAACTAGTTGATATTTCGCAATAGACCATTTGATCAGCAGGGGATAGCTATTTATATTTTTCACTAAGCGTAAGATTTCCTTTTCATCAATTTTTAGGAGATCATCGAGTCTTTTTGTTCTCGCCACAAGCTTAAATAAAGATATCGCATCTTTATCCAGCATATCCCTAATAGATATTGGCCATTCAACTCTCCCTAAGCCCTTACGACTAGTAATCAGGATAGAGGAAGGACGTGGAATGTCAACTATAAATTCAATAAGTTCTGTTTTTCGAAGTATCGGTTCTAGATTATCAATGATGATTAAACATTTTTGAGAACTAAAAACATTATAAAGATATTTTTTCCAAAAATTCAGCGGAATTTCTAATGTATTAAAAATTTCATACAGTTCATAATTTAAAATTTTAAGTATATCCTCAATAAAGACCGAATATTCATTAATTTGTGAATCGGTTGGTTTGATACCTGTTTCAGTGAAAGTTTCTGTTTTCGCACTAAACCAAAGGATAGAATCAAATAATTGTTCTTCATCTTCTAAAAAGCTATAGGCAATTTTGAGTGCAATCGCACTCTTGCCAGCTCCTCCGGCCCCTGAAATTGTAATTATACGATCTTTTCCTGACAGAATTCGTTCAATTATTTCTTCTATTTCTTCTTCTCTTCCGACAAAGCCTCCTCCTTGATTATATTCTTCTTCAGGTAAATTATGGTTTAACTGGTAATTTACAAAAAAACCCTTGGGAATTGTACCAGCTTCTGAATACTTTTCATTATTTAGATATTCTAAAATTGATCTTGAATATTCTCCTTGGCATAATTCCTTAGTGACTTCTATTATTTTACATAAATCATTATACACAAAGGATGAGTCAGGATGAGCTATCTTATTTCGATAACGATTTAATATATTGAACAATACTCCAAACTTCTGTTTGGTTAAATCTCCAAAAAAGGAGTGGATTAAGGGAAAATGTTGTTTTGTCAAAAGAATACGTTTAAGGTTTATGAAAGGAACCGAATCAAGGAATTCACCAATATCGTCAATTTTTTGGAAATCAAGATGACGTTGTTCTTCATAATAGTGAATAATTTTTGGAGGAATATGAGATTTCCAATAGATACCATAATGTTTGGTCATAATTTCTTCATGAATGAATTTCTGCAGTAGAGTTTCGAAGTTATTACTTATTATGTCATATGAAAAGAGGCGATATTGCTTAGTTTTCAAATCCACATTATTATAGTTGGATTATAGAATAAAAAAGATTTTGAGAAAAAAAAAACTTCTACCATTAACATTTGTACAATGTCCCCTTTTTGCCTTTAAATAGATTGGTCAATTTAAAATTAAAAAAAAATAAAAAATTATCATTCAAAACACTAACATTCGTACTCGGTCAAAAACTAATACTGTTCCTAAAAAACATAACTTATATAAAGATAAACGATCTGTTCTTATTTGTAAATTACTATCATATCAATATTACAAGTAATACAAACAAATCATAATAAGGGATTCAAATGGCAAAGAAAAAAACAACATCGACAAAAAAAAATTCAAAAGTAATCATAAAAAAAGGAGTCCAAAAAAAATCTTCTAAAGATTCCTTTTTTTCAAAGGCTCCTGTCAGAAGATTAATGAAGAATGAAGGTGCATCTCTTGTGAGTGATGATGCGATCTTATTGTTAATAGATCAAATACAAACTCAAGCAATTAAAACTACAAAGAAAGCATTGTCCTTGCTCAAGGATGAAAAACGCAAACGCCTAACTGCAGATGATATTACTTGGGCCGCTAATTTAGAATAATTTTTTTTCTTAATATTTCTTTTTTATTCTTTATTATTCTTGATTTTTGTTTAAATAGGTGTTTTCCAACGAGATGAATCCAATTTGATTAAATTTTTGTGCAGAATTTAGAGTAGGGGCACGGAGATTTGAACTCCGGATTTCTTCGGTGTGAGCGAAGCGAAATAACCGCTAGTCTATGCCCCTATTGAACGGAAAACAAAATTTGGCAGAAAAAAATGATGATTGATATTAATAGTTCTCGTTTATGAGCCAACTTACAGGAACCATTTGGCTAGATCCATCCGGTAAACTTCGTCGAATAGTGATTGGTAAGACTTTACTATTTAACTCAAAAGCCGCGATTTCGATAGGATCATTCATATTTGCGGGGATATCACAAAATTGCGGGGCCTG
This sequence comes from uncultured archaeon, assembly GCA_964413395.1. GTDB lineage: Archaea > Asgardarchaeota > Lokiarchaeia > Sigyniarchaeales > Promethearchaeaceae > Lokiarchaeum. The sequence continues at coordinate 5,235 of CAYPTZ010000213.1, forward strand.
AAAAGACAATTGCAAAGCACGAGCTCCAATTATTCGTGAACGTTCATAACGGGTGATAAAGATGCTCCCGATTTTAATCTTCTTCTCGGCGGCGGTATATTCTTCAAATCTCTTAAGAGTGCGACTCATATTTTAAGCTCAACTATAAAATTAATAATTTAGAAAGGGAACCATTTCTAAAAAAATTTTCGATGAGAAAAAATAAAAATAAAATGTGATGAGAGCAACCGTGAATGAGAAACATTGGGAAAGAGAAGGATGATTTGGAAAAAATAAAAAGAGTCAAATAAAGAATTAGAAAAGGATAGAGTTGTCTTCTCGATACGAAGTGTTCGAGAACGATCCAGATAATCGGGCTAAGAGTGGATGGTCAAAAGGGAGATTAGCTTCCAAGTAATGAAGATCATAGCGAGTAAGCTCAGTAGTTAAACGTTGTAATTCTTGAGGAGAATGTTTGTGCCCAGCTACGATGTTATGACAGATGTTGATTATAGGAGTTTCAAAATATCGATACACCTGCTCAACATCGCCCGTTTCGATCCACGAATATACATTCTTGGGAAGTGTAAATTTAAAAGAGTAGGGAAATGAATTTTGGGCGAATCTTTCAAAAGCGATTGATACAATTGCAGGATCCAATAAGCGAGTTAGAACAGCTTTTGAAAGACCTGTAAAGGATTTAATAGGATTATGAGTCATAATGAGACATTCTAATTTAGGCATTTGGGTGGGAAAAGAAGCAAAAGAAAGAAAATTATTGGAACGAATATCGAGAGTTATCAAATGAGGGAGATTTTTTGGGAGAAATTCTAAGGAGGAAAGAGAATTAGAAGAAAGGTGGATCTCTCGAAGATGAGTATAAAAAGTGGGATGAGGAGGCAATGAGGTCAACCGACTGCCCATAAACCACAGTTTTTCGATGGTCGAATAGGAAAACAATTTGTCGAAAATAGCAGGATGAGACACAACATCCACATTTTCAGAAATAGAGACATATTTAAGACAGGGAAGAGTAGCGGGAAGATAATCAATGGGATAGATCCCCCCAAGAGCAATTAATTCTAAGAGTGGTAGTTCAGTGGGGAAGGAGTCAAAGGAATCAAAAGAACAATAGTTAAAAATTAAGGTTTTTAAATCAGGGAGAGAAGGAGGAAAATGGACGAATGAAGAGAGATGGACATTAGAAAGACGGCAATATTCTAGATGTGTAAGATTTTGAAAACTGGGAGGCATAATAGAAAAGG
>CAYPTZ010000214.1:0-6422 GCA_964413395.1 uncultured archaeon
ACTATCGGTAAATAATTCTGCCATTGCTTTTGTTCTGTATCGACCTTCTATTGGATGAATTTTAGATTCACTCATAATTAATCAAGTTTATAAGAGATTTTACTTCAATTTCTGGTGAGGTGTAAAGATCCTTGGATAATTAGTCCAAGGGAATTTGATAGTTCAAGATTACCATCTATTTTTGTACTATTGTAATTTATAATTCCATTACATGATAAATATAACTTTTCTTCTTGAAAAAGAATGCCAAATCTCACTTGATCTTCAATACAAGTATAACTTGCATCTTCAAAAGCAAGAAGACTAGCATTGTAATAAAGTGTTCCACTAATTTTCCCGTTCCCATCAAAATTTACAGTTAAGTTTAGTGTCATTTCATCATTCATTAATAAAGTTCCTGAATATTCAGAATCAATCCTTGCGTTATTGATTTTATTGTTGTTTGCAATTACTTGGATTAAAAACCCTACAGCAATTAATAGAATAATTATTAATGCAACAAATAATGGTGAACGACGATTATCCCAGATTATTTTTTGTACCATGAATATATGTAGGTAAAATATAAAAAGAGTGAAAAATTTTTTGATTTTCAAATTTATTTCAAACTCAAAATTTATCTGAAAGAATTAAAAAATACTTTAATTTCATGCACCTTTTTTTAAAATATTAAAGAATTATTATTGTACATTTATAAAATAATTGCTAATAATCATATTTGGGAATCTAGGTGAATTATAATATATTTAATAGTCAAATGTTCTAATTGCGGCATAGTTCAATATGTTGCTAAAGAACAAAAAACGAGAAAATGTCCAAGATGTCAAACTAAATTGAAAGTAAGTAATTTAAAAGTCTTTGGTAAAGCCCTATCAATTCAAGAAGCATCACAATTTGTTCGTACATTAAAAACTCCCAGCGAAATGGTTCAAAGAGTCGCTAAATTGAAGGCGAATATTAATCTAACTAAAGAAAATAAATATAATATGTTAAGTAAATTGATTACAGAACTATTGGCAATCTTTCCAAATGCTATGCCACAAAAAATATTATTTTCTAAAGCTTCAGAATTAGGTTTAGAAGAAGAATTTGTATCTAAAATATTAAAGCTTTTACATGAAAAAGGATTAATGATCAGAAATAAAGATAAAACTAACTTTAATAGTAATTTTTTATTGAAATTTCCTTCTATTCCCTTCAACGAAGGAAAAATTATTGTTGATAAACCAATACCTAATGCCCATTTTCGAAAAAAAAAATGGAATTAATTTTTTAAATCCCGAATGAAAGCAATAAATCGTATATATATAAATTGGTGTTTATGAGATATGGCAAATATTAATACAGTGGAATTAGATCCAATAGATCTTGATGAAAATAATTTAGATTTCCTTCGAGATTTAGCAGCACAACAGAAAATACAATATTTTAATGCTAGATTTTCAACAGGGAAAATAAGTCAATATTCATTAATGAAAAAAATCTCAAAATCAAGTAATATGGGAATTGGTAAAGGATTTTCAATAATAGCGTTTAATAATGGAGGTTATGGATTTGCCACTGGACAAGATTTTTCACAAAAATCTATTGAAGGTACTTTTATCCAAGCTGCCAAATTAGCCAATTGGAGTGCAAATTATTCAAAGGATAAATTTAAAATCGCAGAGATTAAGGGAAGTACAAAATCATTTGAAATCAACACTCACAGTCCAATTTTTTCTATATCTCCAGAAGAAAAAATAAAGAACCTTTTAGAAATTGAAAAAAAAGCATATTACGATCCAAGAATAATATCTACCAGTATCAGTTATTCTGATTATGAGTATGAACAACTTCAATACAACAATTTCAATAATTTGGTTCGTATCAAAAATAGTGGACTTTATCTGATTTTACAAGCAATTGCAAAAGATGGTCACAGACAAGAAGGATATCATATCACTCATGGAGGAGTGGGAGGATTTGAAATTATTGATAAAGCTAATGAAATTGGAAAAATGTCAGCTCAAAATTCTTTAGAATTGCTAAAATCAAAACCAACACCTCAAGGTACTCATGATCTAATTATGGATAATTATCTTACAGGTACTTTTATTCATGAAGCCTTTGGTCATGCGGCAGAAGCAGATAGTATTTTAGCTGGAGAAAGTATCTTAGCAGGTAAAATGAATGATTCTGTTGGGAGTGAAGAAGTATCTATTATTGATGATGGAACTCTAGAAAAAGAATTTGGATTTATACCATTTGATGATGAAGGAATCAAAAGTCAAAAAAATACGCTTGTTGAGAAGGGAATTTTAAAAAAATATTTACATAATTTAGAAACTGCTTCAAGAATGGATCTTCCCCCTACAGGGAATGGTCGAGCAGGAGGATATTCCGTATTACCCATTGTTCGAATGACAAATACCTATCTTCAAGGAGGTAATTCAAGTTTAGATGAGATGTTTCAAGAAATGAAAAATGGAATATATGGAATTGGATGGAAATATGGATATACCGATCCTATTACAGGAGAATTTACGTTTAAATTAGCTAAAGCTTATCTTATAGAAGATGGAAAAAAAACTCAAGTATTACGAGATGCTGCAATCTCAGGAATTACTTTAGAGGTTCTTAAAAAAATTTCTTTAATCAGTAAAGATGTTTTACAAGACGCAGGTCACTGTGGAAAAGGGGGACAAACAGCTCCTGTAGGTTCTGGTGGTCCTAATACTTTTATTAAAAATATGGTTTTTGGTGGACAATAAAAATATAAATGAGTGAAAAAAATGGCAGAAAATGAAGAATTTATAGAAAAATACAGCAAAAACTATTTTGAAACACTTGGAAATAAATTATCTACTCAAATTTTTAAAAATCCTATTATAAAACATTTAGAAATTTACGCTAATCGTGCATGTAATATTAAAATTACATTTGAAGAGGGATATATAAAAACTTCGAACCAAAAGTCATCAAGTGGCATTGGATTACGAGTAATCGGACCAGAAGGAAAAGAGGGGATGACTTTTACTTCTGATTTTTCAGGAAAAGCTTTGGATGCAATCTCCCAACAATGCATTAGAATGATGAAAGCATCTACCTCAAATCCAGATTTCATTGATTTGGCCCATCCTTCAAAAAATTATAAAGAAGTCGAAAATACATATGATTCTAATTTGGAAAATTTTTCTCCAGATCAAATTAATGATTTAATTCAACCTATTTTTAATTTAAAAAAAAGAAAATTACAACCTGCAGCACTTTCAGGGAGTTTTTCCATATCAATGGGGACTACTTTTGTCATGAATTCAAATGGAATTTCCCAGTGGGAAAAATATTCTACAGTAGGATGCAGCAGCGAAATAAGTCTCGTTCAAAATAATATTCCAAGTGGTGGCTTTGATTGGAAAAGCACATGTCAATTAAAGGATCTAAACATCGAAAAAATTGCTGAAAATAGTTATGATATGGCATTGAAAGGTTTAAAGAGAGAATCAATCGAAACAGGAGAATATCCCATTCTTTTATCACCATTAGCGGTCTCTCATTTCCTAATATCTCCATTAACAGATGCAATAAATGCAGATTCAATTCAAAATAATATGTCATTTTTAGGAGAACATATGAATAAAAAAATTGGATCAGAAAATTTAACCATTTATGACAATCCTTTCATTCCAGGTAAATTGGCAACGGAATCATTTGATGCCGAAGGAATAGCAACAAAAGAACTAACAATGGTTGAAAATGGTGTTTTAAAAAATTTATATCATAATACTTATACGGCAGGAAAAGAAAATATAGAATCAAATGGCCATGCATCAAGAAGTGGATATAATAGTAAAATAGGAATCTCTAATAATAATTTAATCATAAAAAATGGGAAGAATTCTTGGTTAGATATCCTATCAGATATTAAAAAAGGTATCTTATTTAAATATACAGGAGATTCCCCAAATAATATAACGGGTGATTTTTCAGGTCTTATTATGACAGGATATATTATCAAAGATGGAGAAATTGGCCCAGCATTGACAGAAACACTTTTAGGAGTAAATTTATTAGATGCATATTCACAAATTGAAGAAATTAGCTCAGAAAGAAAATGGATCGATGAAGTATATGCACCTTGGATTAAGATAAATAACATTACTATTTCAGGAAGAACTTAACTATTTATTACTTTTTTTTTTAAAGTATATCGATTTTTAAATTTAACATATATTCAGGCATGTATTCCCAACCATTTTCAGAATTTATCCATAATTCTATTATAATCTGTTGATTTTCCCCAGGATTATCAAAACTTACAACAATTTCTTCTGAAATCCAAGATTCTTCATTACTTAAAAATATTGTTTGATTAAAAAGATATTCAACATTTGGATTATTATCGATAGTTATTGAAACATTATGAACAACGTTTTCATTTCCTTGATATATTCTAATTGCAAATTCTTTATCTTCTTGAAGATGATTCTCAACAAAAGCAAAGGTTGTTATTGGTACTCCAGTTGAAGAATGGGTTGGATAATCCTTCATTTTTTGATCTTGGTTCAATATACTGAAAATAACATCTTTTTCTTCTGGTTTAGTAAAAGAATAACCAATTGCTCCAGAAACACATAATATGCCGAAAATCAATACAAACTTTGTGATTTTTTCAAGAGTTAAGCTATTTTCATTTTTTGAATCTTCGGACATTTCATTTGATTTCCTGTATCATTTTATAAATTATTCTAATGAAAATGTTTTAAACCATTCAATAGTCTTATTTAATCCCGTTTCTAAATCAGTAATTGGTTCCCAATTTAAAATTTCTTTTGCTCTAGTTAATATTGGTTGTCGATAAGTGGGATCATCAACGGGTAATTTCTTGAAAATTATTTTTGAATTTGAATTTGTAAGTTTTTTAATTAATTCTGCCAATTCCAAAACAGAAGTCATTTTATCTTGCCCTATATTTATAGGAATGCCTCTAGATTCAGGAATATAAGCATTTTTTAAAAGTCCTTCAATTTCATCAACAATATAGGTGAAACATCTTATTTGAGATCCATTTCCAAATATTGTTATTGGTTCATCCTTCAGACATTGATCAATAAAATTCGGAACCACACGACCTAATTCTTTCCCCGCCCTAATTCTAGGGCCATAGGTATTGAATATTCGAGTAAAATGGATGTCAATCCCATGCTGAAGTTCGTATGCTTTTAAGAATGCTTCACCAGCTCGTTTAGATTCATCATAACACGATCTTGGCCCTATTGAGTTAACATGTCCCCAATATGATTCAGGAGTAGGGACATACTCTTTAGGAGGATTTCCATAACATTCTGAAGTTGAAGAATAATAAAATTTTGCCCGATGAGCTTTTGCAATACCTAATGCATTCATAGTTCCTAAAGTATTTGATTTTAAAATGGAAATTGCATGGTTTTTAAATTCAAATGGAGAAGCTCTACTAGCTAAATGCATAACATAATCTATTTTTCTTGTAATGGTAGGATAACTGATGGCATTTGGAACCGTTTTTCCAAAAAATATTGGTCTTGATATATCATGTTCAATAAAAGTAAAATTTGGATCATCTGCTAAATGAGCAACATTTATCCATTGACCTGAGCTAAAATTATCAAGGCATATGATTTTCGCACCTTGTTTTAGTAATGTTTCACACATCCATGAACCTAAGAAACCTGCACCGCCGGTAATTAAAATATGCTGATTATTAAAGGATATATTCGCTTTATTTAAACGTTTAACAATTTCTTCAATATCATCTTCATGATTATACATATATTCATCTTTATAGAATCACATAAAAAATTTAAACTTACAAGTATTATATCACAAAGATCATGGAATTTAGCATAAAGAAGGAAAAGCAAGAAAACAGATTAGGACTTCTCTTTACTAAATTAAATGTGATGAATAAGGTAATTAGACTCCAAATTATAATATTTTCATTATGGATTTCAGCTTTAGTGTTATTTATTTATTATATCACTTATCAACAATTAGTATTAGAATTGATTTATTCAGAAAGACTACCTGCAAAATTAACTATTTTATTATATTTTGCATTCATATTTTTAATCTCAGGAATTGGATTATTATTTTCTCCGAATGATCCAAAAATCATTGAAAAAGAAATTATTATCAGAACAATTGAAGATTTAGTTCAAGAAACGGATGATTACTTAATTGAACAAAAATTTGATATTGTAATAAAAAAAATTGAAGAACATTTAGAAGAAATGACTTATTTCCATATTGAAACAAATAGAGAAATTTTATTAGAGCAATTACGAAAAGCTCAAGTAAATAGGAAATTCAGTGAGGATATAGAAAAGTTAAATTTGTTAATTGAAGAAAAATCAGAGAAAATGTTTAGCCAATTTAATGCGTCCAACCAGAAAATCCTTTCTTCTTCG
>CAYPTZ010000215.1:0-6369 GCA_964413395.1 uncultured archaeon
AAATTCTGGAGAATATCATCGAATATCCAATAGTCAAGCATGAGCTAAAAGTAATTGCGCTAATTTCTTTATGTGATTTATATTTAATTGAATTAAAAATTGTAAATGATAATGATATCCAGAAAGAAATTAATTTTATTCTCAAAAAATTATTGGTAATAGCAGAAAAGCAAAAATCATATAAATTGTGGGCGGAAATCTTTTTTATTCAGGCACGCTTAGCTTCAATGAATTTGAATATTTCTAAAGCTCGAAATTTTTATGTTAATGCTCAAATTGTTGCAGAAAAGCAGGGGTTAAATCAACTTGCAATTAAAATTTCAAATTCTCATGATGCTTTACTTGAACGGATAAATGTTTGGCAAAAGATAAATAATGAAAAAGAAGGAGTAAATTTATTCAAGAAAGTAGATTTAGTGCAAATCGAAACACAAATTGGAAAAACATTATTGGATGATTCAAATCAGATAGGTGAATTAGAATATGAAAATCCTGTATTTTTAACCATATTAAATGAGAGTGGGCCTAATATTTTGACACATAAGTTTGTTGAAGAGTGGAATTATGATAGTCAAATATTTAGTGCATTAGTTTCTGCGTTTCGTTCTTTTAGTGGTGAATTTTTTTCTGAATCTTTTGACCGTGCTAAATTCGGGAGATATAATGTTATTTTAACTAACATTGGACAAGTAATCATTTGCTATGTTTTTGAAGGAAAATCATATCTAGCAAAAAAGAAACTAACGTACTTTGCAAAATTAATAAAAATGAATAAAAATATATGGAATTCCTTAGAATTTTGTGTTGAAAATAATTCAATTTTAAATAAAGAGATGGTTCCTTCATTAGGTATTATAATCAATGAAATTTTCATGAAAAAAATTATTACTGGATAATTTTTTTGTGATTAGTTTTTAAAACAATTTTCAACTAAATCAAAATTATTATTAAATTTAAAAGCTTTTAAGATTTATATGAAGTATTTTGCTCCCAATTTAATGGATCAACCGGATGAGGCTGATAAGGAAACATTTCTTAAAATTATTTTAAAAAAACGGCCTGAATATGTCATCATTTGGGATGTTATTGGGAAAGACGTCAATGATTTTTATAATCGAGTATATATCTCCCAATATGTTGCAATAAAAGGTAAAACTGTTTTTTATTCAAAAAGCAAGCATTATGCCACTAGGGCTAAAACATTATTTGATTTAGATGAAATAGTGTATGTTGAAACCAGTGATAAATGGGAAGAATTTCTACCTGGAGGGGAAAGATTTAAAATAATCAAATATTTTGCACCTAATATCGTTGACACTCCCCAAAAAATTGCTTTAGAAGATTTTATTTTAAAGATTTTAGCAATTAGACCGCAATATACTGTGATATGGGGGATTAATTTAGAAGATTTAAAATATATTGTGTCACGAGTTTATGTAGTTAGTATTATGCCAATAATTGGTGATACTTTGTATTATAGTTTTGGTAAACATTTTGCTTATCAAGCTCAAAAAAAATTTCAAATTTCTCATCGAAAAAAAATAAATACCCAAAATACTTTTGAACAACAAATAGGTAGCTAATATTTTAATAAAAGATAAATTGCATTAATTTACTTATTTTGGCGATAATTAATATGAAAATTTATGAAAAAGATAAATAATGATAATTTTTTTGGAAAATGATCATGATTTTCCGCAATTTCTTCTAAAAAGATCTAAATTAAAATTTAAAACAAGTGAGATCTAAATATAATCACAATCAAAGTAAAAACATAAATTTTTGGAATTTACTTGAGTTCAAGATAAAGTTCTAAAGAATGAATTTAGAAAATTTCAATTCAAATTTCACTTTAAATTTGTTAATTCACATAATTTAAAATATTTCATTCTTAGTTGAATAGAAGGTATAAAAAAAAATGGCGCGCGTAGCTATAATGCAACTTGCAAGCTGCTGGGGTTGTAATCAGAGTTTGGTTGATTCTAGTTTAACTTTGCTTCACGTATTACCTGAACTTGACTTTGTTTATTGGCCTGCAGTTGTAGATTTTAAATTACATGATTTAGAAAACTGTGAAGATAAATCTGTAGATGTAGGTTTCTTAGAAGGGTTCATTCGTACGGAAAATGATCTAAAAAATGCAAAATTAATGGAGCAAAAATGTAAAATTCTGGTTGCGATGGGAAGTTGTGCGGTAATGGGTGGATGTCCGGGTCTCGCAAATTTGTATTCTATTGAAGAATTAACTCAAAGGAAATTTATGGATACAGAATTTGTTGATGAAGGCTCACAAGTCCCTACTATAAATGTTCCCAAATTTGTGGAAGCAATTCCAGATCTCCATAAAGTGGTTAAAATTGATGTGGATTTACCAGGATGCCCTCCTAAATCCGGAAACATCGTAGGATTAATTGCTCATGTATTAGGGACCGCAACAACATCTGTAAATGCGGAAAAATCGATGTGTGATGTTTGTCCTTTAGAAAATTGTATGTTAAATGATAATACTATTTGTTATGGGTCGATTACTTCTGCTGGGGATCCTATTGGAAAGTTAGCAAGTGGATATCCTGTGTTAGGAGAATTTGGCTTAACAAAAATGGTACATGAAACAAACGTTATGAAATTATTTAATTTGCTAAATCAAAAATCCTTGTCAAAAACTGAGGTGAGTCAAGCTGTCGAAACTTTAATGATGACTTTATCATCAACCCCTCTAGGATTTTTGGTAACTACGTCTCATCCCCTTTTAACTGCTAAAATGAATCCCAATATGAAAACTGTTAACGATATTCAGATCGTAGATTATACTGTTGAAGGATATCCCGAAATGGTCAATAATGTTATCGGAGCAATAATGGCTAAAATAAAGGATGATACTCATTTTGAAGGAGGACCTCCAACTGTGTGTACATCTTGTGAGTTGAATGTTGAACCTAAAAAAGTAGAAAAATATATTCGGGATTATGTTGGCATTCCAGATAAAAATAAATGTTTATTAGTTCAAGGATATGTATGTATGGGGCCAATTACAAGGGCTGGATGTGGTGCAACATGTATTCGTGCTAATTCTCCTTGTTTAGGTTGCTATGGACCTGCCTTGAATGTTCCTGATTATGCTGCAAAAGCAATGAGTTTGTTTCCCTCTTTAAGTAGCGAATCTCCAGAAGATCTCAAGAAATTCTTTTTAGATCCTGCAGGTTTATTTGGGCGATTTTGCATACCAACTAGTACATTAGGGAATAAACTTGATGATAAAACAGGAGGCGGAAATTAATATGGTAAATATTGATTTAAATTTAAAACGTTCTGTGATGGATCTTTTAATGGGAGGGGATAAGCTCTCCTTTTGTATGCAATGTGGAAAATGCAATGATGTGTGTCCAGTCTGTCAAAGACATGGATCGAGATATAATCCTCGAGACTTGGTGTTATTTTCTGCGTTAGGTTATAAAGAAGCACTCTTTGCTGCTGTTGGTAGGGATCCTTTTGTATTATGGGGTTGTACTGCGTGTGAAACTTGTGATGAATTATGTCCTGCTGAAATACCTATAACTGAGATTATATGTGTTTTAAAGAATGCAGCTGTTGCTGCCGGTGCCACCCCTGAGTTTTATCCTGAGTCTTGTCGAACAATTAGAGATAATGGGATGGCAATTCCTGTACAGGTAGCAATAAACAAACGAAGAGAAACTTTAGGTCTTGGATTACCTCCATCAATACCTGTTGATGAGGTAAAAACAATAATGAATTTAACCGGAATTAGTAAAATTATCAAAGAAAAAGAAGAAGGAGAGTCTGCATAATGAGTGAATATAAATTATTTCCCGGTTGTTTAATGACAAATCGATTACCATTTCTAGAGGCTTCTGCCAAAGCAGTATTTGATGAAATTGGCCTAAAATATAAATCTGGTGAGTTTTCATGTTGCCCTAATCCTGTTGGGTTAAGATTTGTTGATATGAAAACTTGGTGTACTTTAGCTGCTCGGAATATCGCTGAAGCTGAAAAAGATGGAAATGATATTTTGTCTCTTTGTAATGGATGTGCTCAATCCTTGATTGTTGCTGACCATGAAATGAAACATGATAGTAAGCTAAAAAATGAAGTAAATAAAATTCTTTCAAATGTAGGGAAGGAATACAAAGGGACCATAAATATTAAGCATTTTGTTCGTGTATTGGTTGAAGAAATCGGAATAGACAAAATTAAATCGATGGTTACAAAACCTTTAACCGGATTGAAAGTTGCCTGTCATCCTGGGTGTCATTATGCACGACCCTCACATATTTTAAAAGTTGAAAAAGAAGTAATGGATTTACAATATTTACATCAATTAGTTGAAGCTACTGGTGCCACTTTAGTGAAGTATGATGAAGAAAATTTATGTTGTGGCAATGTTGTTCGTAATACTGATACTTATACTGCAAATACAATGCTAAAATCAAAATTCGATGGTGCTATTCGAGCAGGTGCTGATTGTCTAGCAGTAAATTGTCCTTCTTGCTTTCAACAATTTGATAGTGAACAAAGAAATTTGAAATCTCTTGCTGAAGAAGGTCAACAATATAAATTTCCAATATTTTACATTACTGAATTAATAGCAATGGCAATTGGAAAGAACATTAATGAATTAGGCTTAAAATTCCACAGAAATAAGGGAAAAGATGTGTTAGCCAAGGTAGGGTTATAAAATGAGTCCAGATAAAATATATGAAGTTGAACCAGTTACTCGTCTAGAAGGACATGGTGGTTTACGGCTGGTTCTTGCGGAAGATGGGAAAACTGTTAAAGATGTTCAATTTAACATAACTTCCACTAGATTCTTTGAAAAATTATGTGTAGGACGTTATGCAGAGCATGTTCCTAGAATTACAAATCGAATTTGTGGAATCTGTCCTGTTCCACATCATATTGCTGCCACAAAATCTGTAGAAGCTGCTTGGGGTGTTGAAATTCCTCCTGCTGCTTTAAAATTACGCCAACTATTCATGAACGCGAAACAATATAGTTCCCATTTATTGCATTTTTATGCACTAGCTGCACCAGATTTTATATATGGCCCTTTTGCTGATCCTTCAAGAAGAAATGTTGTTAATATCATTAAGGATATGCCAAAAGAAGGAGCTATGGCATTGAAAATGATGGATTATGGCCAAAATATTTGTCAGGCCATAGGAGGTAAAGCAGTTGGTCCGATTGCAGGAATTGTTGGAGGTATGAGAAATCCTCTAACGTCTGAATTACGAGATGGATTTATTTCCCAAATTTCCGAACAATTGGAATTTATGAATGCTACAGTTGATATTGCTAAAAAAGTAATAGATGATTATTGGGATGTTATAGCCAATGTCGCTGTAACTGAAACATATTATTGTGGTGTTGGTAAAAAGGTCGGTGATAAAATAATTCATGATATATATGATGGAGATATCGTTTTTGTCTCTCCTGATGGTGAAAAACATATTTTTAAACCTGCAGAATATCTTGATGCAATTGGTGAACATATACCTTCTAATAATTATGCTTCACATACTTATTTCAAACCTGTTGGTTATCCTGCTGGGATTTATCGAACAAATTCACTTGCTATGTTAAATGCTTGTGATGAAATGGCAACTCCTTTAGCAGAAGCAGCTCGAAAAGAAATGTTTCAAAAGATTTGTGGGGCTAATTGTGGTGTTATTCATAATACTTTTGCTTATCATTGGGCTAGGATTATTGAGACAGTAGAAGCATTAGAAAATGTTATAACATTGTTAAAAGACCCAGAAATAATCAGTACGGATATTAAAACTTTAGATGTTCAACCAAAAGAAGGTCGAGGGGTTGGGATGGTTGATGCTCCAAGAGGTAATTTAATTTATGACATGTCTACAGATGCAGAAGGCATCTGTCGAAAATTGAATATCATTGTTGCAACCAATCACAATATCGCAGGAATTGAAAAAAGTGTTAAACATGCAGCTCAACAAATTTTTGAACAGGATGCTCTTTCCAAAATAAAATTACCCGATCCATGGATAAAATAAAATAAAAAGTGAAAACTTATGGTAGTAGAAGTAAATGAAGGTATTTTAAACTTACTTGAAATGGTAATTCGTTGTTATGATTGCTGACTTAGCTGTGCTGCTCACATCACAGTTGTAGAACCAGATGGAACTGAACGAATCATTCGTAAGTTAGAAGTTGACTGCGGTTAAACTTCAAAAATTGAGTTCGATGATTGTTTCTCGTAAACCTTGGAGAAATATGAGACCCGTGCACCGGGAAGCTCAATACTTTTTTTTTTATACAGTCTATAATGTTATAGTTTTTTCTCATTTCTTTTCACATATTTGTTAGTAAAATTTTGATTTTTGAATATTA
>CAYPTZ010000216.1:0-2572 GCA_964413395.1 uncultured archaeon
CAAGTCTAGTTTAAAAGATAAAATAACGAATATTATTAATAAGAAAGATAATAAAAAAATGACCTTGAATATACCAATTATAAATTTAACACAATTAATTATATCTGATGCCAGTTATTAATAACCAGGCCTAAGTTTTCATTTTTTAAAACATCAAATATGATACTATACGATTTCCAATTTTTGTTCTGGCAATTATCCATGGAGTGATTGACTATTACCGATAATTTTTCTATTTCAATAATTTCATAAAGATATTAATATTGATGTTTTTTGAACCTACAATTTTTAATAATCATTATAATTCGGAAAATGCAGGGAAACAGTTGAATAAATTCAAATTATTAAAGCTTAAATATGTAAATTTTAATAGAATCAAAGCATACTTTTTGTGATTTAATAGAAGCTGATAATGATGATTGTCGTTCATTCTATTTGGGAACCGACCCAAAAAAAATTCGGATTATGGGCAGAAACAAATGTTCCGTTAAATTATTTGCTGAAGGGAGAAATTACTCATCCATTTGCTGTCCCACATAATGAACTTTTACAGATTGCCAAAAAAATCTATCCACATCAAGAAATGGAAACTGTAAAAAATCTTTTTAAACCAGATTGGCACATCATCAAACTTCCAACTCAGGATAATCATCCAATTGTATCTCCGAGCTTAAATATTCATTCGGATGATATATATACATATTGTATACATTTAGAAACTCAATCAAAAGGGATATTAAAAAGATCCCAGAAAAAGACCGTGAAGAAGAAAACAAAAAAAACAACAAAAAAGAAATCATCAAAAAGGCCAAAAGAAAAACTAAATCTATACAAACAAATGGAAATTTCTAAATGGAATGCTCCAATTCTTTGGATTCCTTTATCTGCCGTTATTGATTTCTCTTTTCTTTCAAATGAACAAATATCCGTTCCTGATATACGGTTTGGATCTTCTTTTTTATTTTGGAAAGAGCTTTCAAAATTTGGACTAAATGTTATATTGAAACAAGGGTATACTCCATATATTGGAAAAGAAAAAACCCAAGATCATACTTATTTCGGACGATGGAAGGTGATTATGTCTGATGAAATTATTAACCAAATGGAACAATTTTCTTCATCTATGCCATTAATTTGTCAATCAGGATTAGATCTGTCAGATTCGTATCCGAATCAGCCCTTTGAGATTATTCTTGATTTTGTGAATGCTTTTTTGAACCAATATATACGCCAAACAATTCAAGATTCAAATTTGACTCCAAATTATTTTAAACCCACAACTAAGACTGAACTCCCTCGAAAAAATGATTCCTTAAGCAAAAAATGGGGATATGCACTGGTTTCTCAATCTTCAGATTTGATTAAAGTGCCCAATTTGCCTAATAAAAATCAGAAATTTATGCAATCCTTAACTGATTGGTTTGAGAGATTTCAACCATCCTCAACAGAAACCAACTCTAGCTTTAGAACCTGCTTCAAGTTGATTCCTCCAGAAGAACCTGAGAATGAATATGAGAAAAAGGATTCTATTTGGAAATTACAATTTTATTTGCAAGCAAAGAAAGATCTTTCTCTTCTTGTTTCTGCTTCAAAAATTTGGAAAACACATTCAAATACATTTACTTTCCTAAATCATCGATTTGAAAATCCCCAAGAAAGAATATTATCTGATTTAGAGAAAAGTTCTCAATTTTTTCCTAAGATCGAGAAGTGCCTCCATAATCCTCATCCTTCAGAATTAAGATTATCACTCAATGAAGCCTATAATTTTCTAAAGGAAAGTGCAACTCTACTGAAACAAGAAGGATTTGGTATTATTGTCCCTGAATGGTGGCATAAACCTAAGAATGCTCTCGGATTAACGTTATCGATCAAACCAAATAAAAAACCAAAAAATAGAACAAGCCAAGGATCTAATATTAAGATTAGTTCTGGAACTTTCTCTTTTCGTGATTTAGTAGAGTTTAATTGGAAAGTGGCATTAGGTGATAAAATCCTTTCAAAGAATGAATTTGAGAAATTATCAAGCCTAAAGGTCCCGTTAATACAGATTCGAGGTCAATGGTTTGAATTAAATGCGAAAGATCTAAAAAAAATTGTTCAATTCTTTGAGGAAAATAAAAAATCAATGAAAAAAAATATACCATATTCTCGGCAACAAGAAGGTATGGTTGATAACCTTACAGGAGAAATGCCATTGCAAGAAGCTATCCAGATTGGTATAGGCCAGAGACGCTCAAAATTTGATCTTCCGGTAATTAATTTCACAGGGACCGATGGATTAGAAAAATTAGTTACCAGATTTACAGAACCTTCCAAACTAGATTATGTAACGATACCATCAACCTTCAAAGGAAAACTTCGTCCTTATCAGAAAATTGGGGTTTCATGGTTGATATTTTTGCGAAAATATGGGATTGGCCCTTGTTTAGCTGATGATATGGGCTTAGGGAAGACAATTCAAATAATAGCTTTATTATTAATAGATAAAAAAAATGTAGCCCTTAAAAACATAAGTCAAGAGAAACAAAAAAAAAAGGGAACAAAAATAGAATTTGGAAATTATAAAGGT
>CAYPTZ010000216.1:2582-6325 GCA_964413395.1 uncultured archaeon
TGTCCTTTATCTGTAGCTGCAAATTGGAAAAAGGAGATTGCAAAATTTGCACCATCTTTAAAAACTATGGTGCATCATGGTATTGATCGACTCGCTGGAAAGAATTTTTTTAATCGAATGCAGAATGTCGATGTTATTTTAACCACATATGGTCTGATACGACGCGACCAAGATCAATTCATTAAAATTGCATGGGATAATGTTATTTTAGATGAATCTCAAAATATAAAAAATCCCCTCTCCCTCCAAACTCAAGCAGTTAAAAAATTAATAGCTAATCGTCGAATCGCCTTATCTGGAACTCCTATTGAAAATAGGCTATCAGAATTGTGGTCGTTGGAAGATTTTCTCAACCCGGGGTTTTTAGACAAACGATCTATCTTTCACAAAATGTTTGCATTACCCATTGAAAAATATAATGATCAAGATCAACGAAAGCGTCTGAAGAAATTAGTTGAACCAATTATATTGCGCCGAATGAAATCAGATAAAAGTGTAATCAAAGATCTCCCGGAAAAAATTGAAGTTAATATTTACTGCAATTTGAAATTGGAGCAAGCCTCCCTATATGAAGCGGTCGTGAAAGAAATGCTTGAAAAAATTTCCAATTCGGAAGGAATTGAAAGAAAGGGTCTAATTTTAAGCAGTATCATGAAATTAAAACAAATATGCAATCATCCAGCTCAATTTTTAAAAGATCGCAGTCAAATCAAAGGAAGATCTTTAAAATTAGAAAGGACCAAAGAAATGCTTGAAGAAATAATACTTTCAAAAAATAAAGCATTAATTTTTACTCAATTCAAGGAGATGGGATTGATCTTACAGAAATATCTGCAAAAGGAATTGCAAACCGAAATCCCTTTTTTATACGGAAAAACTTCAAGAATCCAACGGGAAAAAATGATTGAATCCTTTCAACAACCAAATTCTGAGATCTTTATTATGATTCTTTCATTAAAGGCAGGTGGAGTTGGATTAAATCTAACTGCGGCCAATCATGTTATCCATTTTGATAGATGGTGGAATCCTGCTGTTGAAAATCAAGCTTCAGATCGAGCTTATCGTATTGGTCAAACAAAAAAAGTGAATATATATAAATTTATTACCTTGGCTACCATTGAAGAAAAAATCAATGAAATTATCGAGAAAAAACAAGAATTATCCGACAGTATTATTGGTTCCAATGAAAGATGGATAACCGAATTGAATAATGAAAAAATCAAAGAATTATTTACCTATCGAAAAAATTACATATTTTAGGAAAATTATAGAATTAAATCAAAAATGAAATGAACAAAATGGGGGATTAAGTTGGGAAGAAGCTACAATTATTATCATTATAATACATTTTACGAAAAAACAACACCTATTGAAGTAGAAAATGGTATCTCCTTAAAAAAACAAAGGGGGGATGTTGGAGAGCACTGGTGGTCCAAAAAATGGATTGCCTATTTAAAATCTTTGAATATGGGTGCACGATTAACTCGTGGTAAGGCATATGCGCGAAAGGGGCAAATTATCTCATTAGAAATTAGAAACGCAATAGTCATCGCAAAAGTTCAAGGTTCCTATCGAGAACCTTATACTGTTCAGATTAGATTACAATCCATTTCAAGCCCTCAATGGAAGAAAATAATTAATCTCTTAGCATCCCAAGCTATTTATGCGTCCAAACTTCTTAATGGGAAAATGCCCCAGAATATTGAAGGGCTTTTTACTGAAGCAAGTGTTGAACTCTTTCCAAGCTCAAAGGGCGATTTAAAAACAGATTGTTCTTGCCCAGATTATGCAAACCCATGTAAACATATTGCAGCCGTTTATTATTTATTGGCAGAAAAATTTGATGAAAATCCATTTTTGATCTTTGAGTTGCGAGGCAAATCAAAAGATGCCCTTATTTCAATGTTGAGAGAAATACGAACAAAAAAGGCTCTAGATTCTCCTCCTCAATCTGAAGATATTTCACGAAAAATTACTAATATGAACTCCGGTGAAAAAAAATCTCTATTAGAAAAAGGGAATGGTTTTTTTTGGCATGGTGAAAAAGCCAAATATGTTAATTCCATCTCCTTTTCTCCCTCCAATCTAAATGCTGAATTATTAGCAAAAATCGAACCCAGTCCAATTACTATAGAAAATAAAAACCTATCAAATATTCTCCGTAAAACCTATTTATCTCTAACAAACATAACTCTTGAAAGAATTAATCAAAGTTTTAAATTAGTTGAAGAAGAAATGATTAATGAAGGAACAGGAAAATTAAAACAAAAAATAAATGTGATAGTTTCCCCAGATTTAAAAAAAACTTCTAACCAAAAAATTCTTCAAAAAATTAATTCTATAGTAAACGAAAAAGATCTAAAGCGAAAATGGGAATTAATTGAAAATATCCAAACTCAAGATGAAGAATTTTCATCCATACCCCAGAAACATAAAAATTCAATGATTAATGCTCTTAAATCACTTATATTAGAATGGATGGAATATGAATGGGATTACCGCCCTGATAATACCATAGTCCAGGCAATTCTCACACTTAAACATTTATTAGTTGATCGAAGAGATAAGATCGGGAAAATAAAAGTATCAGGTTGGGATTATTGGTTTCATAATTTCTGGAGAAAACATTTTCGATTCAGAAATTTAAAGAAAGAATTTCGAAAACAAAATTTTTTAATTTGCAGAGTAGAAGATTCTTGGACTCTTTTAAATAATCATAATGGGCAATCAAATTGAACTAATAGAAATTCTTATTCATATTGGTTTGAATTTTTACCCGTGTTCTCGAATAATTATAGGTTATGAAATAATCAATACTTGTTTAGTACCAAATTATTAATACAGAATCAATATCAAATGTTTTTTGTTTATTTTTTTGGTTGACTATTCTTTGTAAATCCGCACCTCATTTTAGATATAGAGAATTTGATAGAGCCGATTATTGCAACAAATTTCCATCAAAAATGATTCGGATATTCATATTCCATCTACATTCTGTTTGCTTGTTGTATTCAATTATCACAATCATCTAAATGATGTTTTATATTTTGCTACTTAAATGCTTGTCAAGATTCAGGTGGAACGTTAAATAATTTCAATCATCTAAATGATGTTTTATCTTTTAGTCGTGTGGAAATTATATTTGGGATTCTATTTTGTTTATTTTAAATTATTCAATATAATTTACGAGGTAAAAAATCGAAATCCAAAAAAAAAGCCCAACACAAATTACCTAAAAAATAAAAAAAAAACCTAAAGTCTCCTCAACGGATTCATCTTCCATTTGAATTTCAACCTGACTAAAAAATGGAAGCTTATTTGAATTAAAATGGACTTGAATCTTCTGAGGAGAACTTAAGAAAAAAAAAAACTTTTTATTTGCGTTTTAGTATTTTCATGAGAATTATAATGAAAAACACACATCCAACGAATATTCCTCCGTAATAATAAAGGGGAATGCCTGATTTTTTTTCCACGATAATAATCATGGAATTTGTACTTGTATCACCATCACTATCCGTGATGGTTAAAGAAATTGTATAATTTCCAGACGTTGTGAACTGATGAACTGGGTTGTCTATGGTGGAATTATCCATATCATCTCCAAAATTCCATTGTAGATTTGCTGGAAGATTTCCTCTTGTGCCAGTAAACGTAAATTCGATAAATTGACCTTCAAGAATGGTAGTTTGATTCACCGAAAAAGCAGCTTCAGGAGAAATATCTCCCATAATTTGGAGTTT
>CAYPTZ010000217.1:0-6317 GCA_964413395.1 uncultured archaeon
GAGATCAAGGACATCGTAAAATTGAATTATGGGCTTCGCTAACTTCTTTAGGATTTTATAGAAAATTAGGCTATAAAATTGGTCAGAGGCGTGATACTGGAAATATGGGGATTGTTCGAAAAGCTACTAAAAAGCTATAGTTTACTATCAACCAATCTGAAAAATAAGAGTAAATTGCCGAATTCCTAACAGAATAAAAAAAATTCTTTCTAATTCGGATTCATATTCATTATTCCTCCTTGGACCTTTTCTGAAGTAATGAATATAGTTTTATTAGAGATTCTGGTAAAGAAATATCTTTTTTTTCCAAATTTTTTACTAAAGACCTAAAATCCTTTGTTCTAGAAGCAAAGTTAATGAAACATATTAATTTATTGTATTTCTTTCAAAACAAAAAAAAATGACTTAACATAAAAAAAAAAAACTTGTGTATGTAATTACACAGCTTAGTGGTGTCTCTAGGGGGCATCGTGCCAAAAATCCGTATAAATTTATTAATCCACTATTTATGCACTGATATCACTAGGAGTGAAAATCTCCATTTTATTGTGATAATTTGGATTTTTTTCTAAGTAAGTAATTCTATTTTGAATAGTTTAAAAAAAAAATATTTTTTATAAAAGTCTTTTAATTTTTGATTTTTTTTACCCAGATGATATTCAACTAACTAAGTGTTCTCCAAATACATTTAAATATTTATTAAGAGATTTGGAAAAATAATAATTATGACAAAATATGGTGAAGTTTATATTGGGAAGAAAAAAATCCGCGTTAAAAAGGAACCCCTAGGATTTTTTAGCAATGCAGAAATCAGAGGTTGGGGTTTATGCTTAAACTTAAGTGGGAAAAATATCTCAGATATAACAGAGATTGTTGGACTAGATACACTTTCCGATTTATTATATTTGAATTTATCAAAAAACAAGATTTCTTCAATAAAGGGTATTGATCGATTACAAAATCTCCGTATTCTCATGATTAATAAGAATAATCTAACGAGTTTAAATGGATTGGATCAATTACACAATCTAAGAATATTGGTGGCGAATAATAATCAGATTCAAATTGTAGAAGGATTGGATCAACTCTCAAATTTACGAGAATTAACCTTAAATGGTAATCCACTCACAAAAATTTCAGGACTTGGTTCGTGTTCTCATCTAGAATTCCTTGGTTTAAAAAATACTCCCTTATGGGATTGGGGTGTACAAACCTTTGGAAAGTCAAAAATGCATGGATGTGTGAATGGACATGCAGTCTATGAATATTTTACTAAAAAAACTGTATCTAATCAATTATAATGTTGAATATATACAAGAGCGTGTGGATTTTTCATTATCTTTGTTAAATAATTTTTTTTATCTATGTATTAATGTAACAATATTATGTATTTTTTATCGCTTAAATTTCAAGTATTTTTAGAATTATGTTCCAAAAAAAGAATAAAATTTGAACCATTATTGGCGGCTCTGAGGAGGAATCGAATCAAACCATTGGAGAACTTTCATAAACTTTTTGTATTTATAAATCTTTTAAAGTTTAGGAATAACATTATCCAAAGGTATAAAGAATTTTCTTCTATTTTTAATTTCTTCAAACTCTTCTAGAAAACATCCTTGATAAGTTTCACTACAATCCAATTTGAATTTAAAATCCATTTGTTTTACATTTCCACTATCATAAAATCGATTTACATTTCTAACATTAAAATTTTTTATGAATTCTGGAGATACAAGGCAAACTTCATTTGGAGCGAGCAAAAGATATAGATATTCTATCAATAACTTAGGACATTCCTGCAGGGCATTATGAAAATTATTTATAATAAAATCAAGTTTTTTATTATTTTCATCAATTTCAACAAGTAAATAATAATTTTTTCTATCTTTATCAGGGAAATTTCGATATTTGTCAAAAATTAGATTCTTAAGGGAAATAGGAAACCAATAAAAATCTTTAATCTTTTCATTATTAATTATACGAATATACAATTTTGCAATATTAGGTAATTTACTAGAGCTAATTTGCAATAATTTACCAAAATATTTACTTTTACCATAAATTACATATACTGATTTAATACCTTCAATTTTTAACCTTTTAAGATGATATACTAAACTACAATAGGACTTCAAATTGATATTATAAATTTTTTCTAGAATACTATTACTTGGTGATTGGACAATTTCTTCAAATTGGACATGTAAGAAAAAATCTAAATCTTCTAATGGTTCATTTTCTTCAAAAACAATTGCAAGAATCGCTTCCTTTTGAGGGAAATTAACAAATAGTCCTGTATATTTTGAAATGATCTGATATTTTTCATAAATAGATTCTTTCGTCAATATTTTAGTATCTTTTCTATGAATTTTAGACAGGTCATTGATGAAATCTTGAGAAAATTCGATTTTTCTTATTAAATATTGATATTTAATAACAAATTTATTTAATTTATCTTGAACAATTAGAATCAAACCAATTGGCATATTGAAATCCTCTTTTTTGAATAAAATATAAATTAATTCTTTGTTTTGTGTATTCTGGGTTTTATCTTCTATCTTTTGGTGATTTATAAATATTTTTAGTTTCTTTAATCCATTTCGTTTAAAAATCTCTTAAATTCTTCAACAGTAAAGTTATCATTGATTTGCTCAGATAATTTAATTATAGTTTGAATTTTCAAAATTTGATGAATTTTTCTGCTATATATTTCGTTTTTTTTAAAATCAGATAGCACTAATTCTTGATATTCATCAATATGTTGATCTCGTCTTTTTGATATATCAGAAAGTTTTAAAGCTTTTTCACGATAGAAAAAAGATGAGTTTTCATCATAATTTTTTAAATATGTATTGGAAATCTCATTATATAATGTAATTACCTCTGAATAAGAACCACTTTTAAATAAAATATTTGCCCTATCAATATAAAATTGAATGTTCGACAATTTAATTTCATTTCTATTCCTTACTTTATTAGTAAAAACATTAGTTTTTATAGGTGGTTTGTGCATTTTGGATTCTGTTGAATATAAGTTCACTATGTTTAATTTAATAAAATGTTCATAGATTGTATCTAATGAAATTTTTTTAAGTACTTGCTCATTTGGAAGGTTTTTATCTTCAGTTAACACCATAGCTAATTTCACCCTTTTCATTCTTTTATTGTAATAAACGAAATTGAACACATTATCATAGAAAAAATCTATTATTTTTAATGACATTAAGGAAATATTTATAGGTTTCTTTTTTCTATCTACAAAACTGTGTTAATAATTTGAGATTTTATCAATATACTTAATTTGACAAGATCTAATAATTATAATGTGATATTAATAACTTTTTTAAACTAATGATATATTTATTGAGCATGAAGACATTTTCACTGCGTTTAAATCTTTTTTAAAAAAAAAATACTTATATTAAATCTCAAGAAAAACAAAATAACTGAATTGTAGACTTTTGTATGTAATTGTTCCTCATGATTTTTTTTTACATTATGAATAACTGAATATATTTATAAAAAGGTTATTACTAGGCGATTTCTCGTAAAATAGATTGGAAAAAAAAAATCATAAGTGCAAATAATTAAAACAATTCTAAATCTGAATATTCTAATTATTTTTCTAATTTAATATATAAATAGTTTTGAAAAAACAAAATTTAATCTCTTATCTAAAGAAATATGCAACTATCTTCAATATATCAATTGGTGGCTGTGAGGGGGAATCGATTAGTAAAAGAGTTATAAAAATACAGAATTTTCCAGAAATTTTTAATCTTCATCATCTATATCATCAAAAATAAATAATTCTTCAATTGTTGTGTTTAAATTCTGAGCTATTCTATAGGCTATTTTCACTGATGGATTAAATTTTCCTTTTTCTATAAAATGAATCGTTTCTCGACGTATACCCACTAAAATAGCTAATTGTTTTTGTGTCAGATCATAGCGAGCTCGAAATTCTTTAATTTTTGTTTTCAATAATTATTTTCCTCCAATTTTCTAAAGTGAAATCACTCTTCTTCATCACTTAATTGGAAAAAGAATGGTGAAAAATATATAATCAAACATGTAATTATCAAAATATAGTATAAATGTGTAATACTTATTACAAGCTCTGGTAAAAACATTTTTAGACCAAAAACCAGCAAAAATCCAAAAGTAATTGATAATAAAGATGCATAACTCCGTACCTGAAATGTTCTTTCATCTTCTTGAAATTCTCCTTCTTTTTTTTCTTTTATTTTCATATATATGTGATATATGTAAATTAATGCAAAGCCAAAGAGAATGTATATGATAGGATCAAAATATTCAATATATCTATATGTAAAACCAATAAAAATTGACTCTAATAATAGTGATATTATAATCCAGTTTTTTCTTATCTGTTTTTTTTTCATTTTTTTCCCTCATTTTGTCTATAAATTATGATGTGATAAATAATTAACAAAATGTTAAGTATTCATAATTTTAAGTTATGTAATGTTAACATTATTATTTAAAATTTTTGCTTAGAGAATTTTCTAAAAAAAACTTTATTCTTATTCTATTTTAAGTTTAAAAAATGCAACAAAAATGATTGTAGGAACCATTTAGCTGTCTTTTTTCCTACTAAATAGTATGAATCTTCAATACCAATTAAAAATAAACTTATACTTTGTATATTTCAGTTTTATTCACTTTATATTCTGAATTTAGAATAAATGATAATAATTGGCGGCTCTGAGGGGGAACCGTTCTTAACTTACACAGCTTTACGTTTAACCAATAAGGAAATTCATTTTTCTAAAATATATGATCAACTAATTTTCTCTTATTATGGACCTTCATTCAAGAAATACGTTTATTTTTAATTAAATGATATTAAAGTTTAAATTAAAATTTTGCATATTAAAGAATTGGGATTATTAAATACAAATAAAAACAAATATTTATGATTTCCTTGAAGAAAAATAAATTGTTCGAAAAGTTAGATAAATGTACCTACTTTTTCAAAATTACACAATTGTCATCATTTTTGACCACAGGTTGTTAAAAATTTTACAGGTTGCTATAACAAGTTGTTATGGCAAATTCTAAAAGAATCACAGGTTGTTATGACAAGTTATGAATAAACAAGCTCTAGATATATTTTATATAATTTTTGAAAAACAATATTAAGTTCGATTTATATAATTATAATAGAATATGGCATCAGTCTCTATAGAAAAGAAAATTTTAGAAGATCTTCTCCATTTTAAATTAAAACGAATTCAAACTCTCATACATGAAATATTAGCTCGTTGGAAAGAACAATCTACTACCATATTTATTGATAAAGCTCGTAATGGAATATATGAGAATGCTGAAAATGATGCTATTGAATTAAGACAACTTCTCCTTGAAGAAAAGAAACTTCACGATATGCTTGAAAATTTATAAACATGAAGTGGAATAGATATGGATGCTCTTTCAAAATTAAATCATGCTCGTGATATACTTCTTCCAAAATTAATAAATAATTTAGTTTGCATTGAATTATCTGAAGAACACTTTACTTTAAAATTTCTATTTAAAAATGGAGAGCAGCTATATATTCGTTATAATGATTATAATGAATATTCATACCAAATAGAATTCTCATCCCAAATAGGCGATTTCATCCGTTATGATAATTTTGATGATAGATGGGATGTTGATACTCGTCCTCATCATCTACATAATAGAAATAAAGAAGTTATTACAAGCAATATGTTAGGAATACCAAATCATGATATGTCCATCCTTTTTGGAAGGATCTCAAAATTATTTAATTTCAATAAATAAGAATTCTCAATGAATATCAATAAAAATGTTTTTATTTCATAGATTGAGTTAAAAATGAACAAAAATAATAAATTCTTTTATAGAAAATGGGATAGTTCAGATAAAAAGTAAAAATTGAAAAAAAATTGGTGTATAAATGGCTTCTTTCAATATTTCTTTTGATCCTTTGCTCTTGGAAATATGATAATTCTTTAGAAAATAAGCTAGATACTGTAATGACAATGAATAATGTATATCATCTTCTTATATTAATTTCAATTTTTTTAGCATTAAAATACATACTTGAATTTATTAATGTAAAAGATTATCCAAGATTTAATAGACTAAGTATAAATAGAAAAATGATTATCATATCTATTTTATCATATCTTATTGGATGTGTATGGTCTTTTTAAAAAACATTTACATATCATTATAATATAAAATATATCAAACCAATCATAATAGCATTATATTTTAATTTTTTTAATTATTATAAATAATTATTTTTTATTAATCAATTTAAA
>CAYPTZ010000218.1:0-6314 GCA_964413395.1 uncultured archaeon
TTTTTTTAATTTTATGAAAAATCTTCAAACTTGTGTCATAATCTTCATTATTTAATCGAAGTTCACATACTTCTTTTCTTTTTTCACTCCAAATTTTAAGATCCCAACCAAAACTCTCAGATCCCAGATAAATTTCATCCCATAATTCTTTTGGAAGATGTTGAGCACAAATCATATGATTTGGTGTAGTAATAAAACAATAACCATTTCTACCACTGAAATAAATATAATCAAAAGGAGAACCTAAAGATTGAAGGACACCAGAAGCAGCAGAAACAAATGAATTCCACCCCAATTGGTAAAAAGCACTATTTGATATTGTTTTTTCATCAATGGATTGAGTATTTCTATAAAAATCAGGCCATAAATTATAATTATTTAAAATTTGTGAATTTTGTTTTTGGATTTCAAGTAAATTTATTTGATAAATACCAGCGATTGCTTCAATAAACTTGATTCCTAAATTGGTTATTGCATATTTACCCCATTCTTGACGAACGATTAATTTTACATCCATTAACGATTTTATATGATGAATTAGAGTTGTTCGTTTGATTTGAAGTTTATCTAAGAAAAAATTTAGATTTCTAGGATATTGAAGTAAGTAATTGAGAATTTTTATGCGATTTGGGCTGGCTGTTGATTTCAATAGCAGATTGATCTCTTTGAAATTAGTTGAAAATACGGAATTAATTTCTTTTCTTGAAATTTCACTCAATAGATCTTCATTCTTATCTGATATTTTAATATTCATCCTATTACTTATAAATAACAATTTAACAGATTTATAGTTTCTTACTGTGATAAATATAATTTAGTTTCAAGAGCTTTGGATGAAGATTTTTATAAATAATTTAGCTAATTAAAGATTATTGAAGCCTATGAAAAAATATATATAATAAAATAAAATAAAAATAAAAAATCTTAATTTTCATGAACGATTTGATTAAAAAATAAAAAATAATTATAAGGGGGGCTCTTCGCCATATAATAGATTTTCGTTTCCATCATAAACAGGAATATAAGGAGTCCTTACCATATTAGAATCAATATCTTGATAAGACCAATCATTTGAACTATCCCATGCTGAAGCGTCATTTGTTTCATTATTCATTGGAAGCCCAATTCTAATAACAGCATAATTTATATCATCCTCTCCCATAAACTCGAAAATAGCATTCACATATTGGAGTTCGAAATAATAAATATCACCACTATGATGAATTGGCCCTGAATTACTCACAAAAGCAGATGAAAGGCTGAAAAACGAAACATTGCCAATTGATAATCCAGCAGCAAATACTTCACTAGCATCAAAGTAATAACGATAAGTTAGATGTGCAATATCAGTATTTGCAGGCCAGACATTTTGATTAAATACCTCAATTTGTAAAATAGTACTGACGTTATCCTTTGGAAAAGAACCTACAATAGCATTGGTATATATTTGAATATTATCAAGATATACTTCACTTTTATCCATAGCACCCATATTGATCTGTAATCTGGCAGTAGTGTCTGTTAAATTCGAAACAAAAGAGAAATTATAGGTTGTCATAGTAGTATTTATTTCAAATTCTAAGGTGATATATGAACCCCAAGGATCGACACTTTCTCCAATAGCAATTTTAATATTTCGAGTTGTATTTGCACGGGCTGTGAAAGTGACATTATATAAAGCACCATCTCTTATCGGCGTAGATTCTTGTAGTAATTGGACGAAATGATCTAATGTTCCTCCATCTGTGATATTGACAAATAATTCTCCCGAACTTGTATCCATTGTGAAATTGGAATCCACAGGGACAGCCCAACCAGAGTCAGACCAACCATTTAAATCATCTGAAAAATCACCATTGGTTATCAAATCACCCTCAATATATAGAATTCCTTCAGGTTCTATTGCTGGTGCATATGAATACACACTTATATCATCAAACCAGACTTCACTATTATTGACACCACCCAAATCAAATTCAAGCTGTCCATTGGAATTATTAGCAGCGGCTATAAATTCAAAACTAAATTGAGTCATAATTGTATTTAATGAGACAGGATAATAATTTGAATCCATAGTTGTTTGTATTGAACGACTTGCATTTGAACGAGCAGAAAAAGTAATATTATACAATTCACCTTCTACAAGTGGTAATCCACTTTGTCTAAATTGAGTCATCCAATTATCAAGCCCTCCATCTGTAATGTTTAAGAATAATACCCCTGAACTTGTATCTTGCGTAAAATCAGCATAATCCCAATATAGTGAAGATTCCCAATCATCATCAAAATTGCCTGAGAAATCACCATTACTAAGAATATCTCCGACAACTGGAACGGGACCAAGAGTTTCCATAATACTGAAATTATCAAGATAAAGACTGACATCTTCCAATCCCATATTAATTTCAATTCTGGCAAAATCATTGGTATCATATGGCATACTAAAAGTGAAATCATATTGAACCATAGAAGTAGTTAACACAAATGTATCAGACCCATATGACGTATAAGATCCTCCTGATTCGCCAATACTTACAGATAAATTTCTCTGTAAGTCAGCTCGCGCCAGAAAACTTACATTATAAAACATACCTTCTTGAATGCTTAGAGGTTGGGTAAGCTGAACATGATAATTTTCAGTTCCTCCATTTGTGATATCTATAAACAATTCTTCAGATACCACATCCATTGAATAATCAGAATCACCAGGGACGGCCCACGATGATTGATTAACCCATGAGGTAAAACCATCTGAAAAATTACCATTAAGCAGTATTTCTCCACGAGGAGTTAAGATCGATTTTTCATTTAGTTTAGCTCCAATAAAATATCCAGGCAATCGCTCATCTTCTGGAGTAAAATAATTTGTTGGAAAATCATCTAAAGTATATACAGTAGAGTCATAATACCCAGATAAAAAGGCTAATGTCCCAGTAAGTCCAGAATTGTAATCACATGCAACTTCGTTTAAATAATAATTACTACGATCATCTACATAATAATCGGTTACAGTTGGCCCACCAACTAATGCCCCAAATAAGATATGTTGGGTGGTTTCTGGGACATTCATATTTTGAGAATAAGACCCATGAGCGGATCGATGATGAGGATTAAGGGGATAATCATCTCCAAATCCAATCATAAAACTTCTTTCATCAGGATTACTACCAAGCATATATTGAATTTGACTTTGGACATACTCCAGATATGAAGATGCATTTTCAGATGTACATAAAGGATCAGAATACCAAATAGATGCAAGTAAGGCAGTATTGGCAGAATATCGTAAAGATCCCCATTTTGAAATCCAAGCAAGCCCTCCAGGAGTATAAGTCACATTAGAATTTGGAAGCCATGAATTCAATTGAGTTTCAACTGCATCAATATAGGATGGATTTTCTGTAATTTGAGCTAATAAAATATTACTCATATGGCCCATATTATCCCAACTATGTGTTGCATTTGGATTGATATCAGCATTAGCTATAAAAATTTCAGCATTGTCTAAATATGTGATATTCAGAGTGTTCATATAAATCAAAGTACTTGCAGCTGCTAGTTCATCCCAGAAACCACTAAATGAATTGTAAAAACTACCTGCAATGGATACATAATAACTGTCATCTCTAGTAGTATTTGCAAGATTAAATAGCTCAATCGAATGGTTTAAACATAAATCTGCATAGACAGGATCAATATCTTGATAAATTAAGGCAGTAAATGCTAAGGCAGCTGAAGCTCCTGCTTCTGGAGTACTAGCATTTTGAGTCAAATTTCCTAAGAATGATTCTCGATCATAAAATTCTTCAATGATTTCAGCAGGTACCCAATAACTGTGATCTAAATTTCCATCTCCTACTTGAAAAAAGAATTCGTTTGGTGTAGGATGAGATTTAATTAAGTAATCAGTACCCCATTTAATTGAATCAAGAAGTTCATCAGTCTGTCCAAGATTATTATAAGATTCTGAAAATTCATAATATGACCAAGCTAAAGTGGTAGCAGTAGATGCCATTGGTAAAGCAAACTTCACATGATCTCCAGCATCATAGTAACCACCAGTTAGATCTATTCCAACATCAGCACCATCATTTAGGCCAGAATCGCCTCTCCAAATAACTGGGTTATCGTCGGGTAAATCCCCTGATCTCTGTTGCATATAGAAATAGATGGATTTTTGGAGAGCTTCTCCATAATTATAGATAATTTCAACCGTTACATTATCTATTGCAACATTGCTTTCATTATCGAATATTTCGATTGAATATTCATATAAGCCAATATCTAGATTACCTATATCAAAAGTAATTGGTGATTGAGATTCCCAATTACCTTCAAAAATAATATTGGAATCGTTTTTTATAAAATAAGTTGTAGGATTATCATCTTTCGCTATCCAAATTAAATTGCTTTCAATTTCACCTTTAATGAATGTAGTTAAATTTGAAGGTGTCGAACTAAATACAGGATCAATTTTTTCTATAGGAACATCATCATTTGGATCATTAATTTGACTGAACCAATCAGTATAGTTTAAAATGCCGAATACTGACCCACCAATGACGCATGTTACAATGATAGCCCCAAAAAAAACATTTGCAGATTTTTTCATAGTTATCAACTATTATTCAGATTTTTTTCTATTTAAGAGTAGCTATATGAATAGTATAATTATACCATAATAGTAGTCTATTCAAAATTTTTTTGTAAAAATGTAAAATTATAAGAAAACATATTCAATGATTTTTACAAGATCTCGACATCAATTTTATACTAAACCATATATTTTAATAAAAAAAAATACTATTTTCTATACTATCGGTGAAATCATTATGATAATTGGAGAAAAAATCAATTTACGCTTAATGGAAGAAAAGGACTTGGATGAATTTATTCCACTTTATAACAATATTGAAAATCGAGGAGACTATTATTATATGGGAATGGAACCTGAATCAATGATACGAAAAACATATCATGAAAATGGCTATTGGACTGATGATTTTGGTCGATTCTTAATAGTAGATAAATCAGATAAAATACTTGGATATATAAATTATTTTAAAGCAATGAATTACTTTTTATCTTTAGAAATTGGATATAGATTATTTGATATCAATTCTCGTAAGAAAGGATATATGACTGAAGCTGTAAAAATGTTATGTAAATATCTTTTTCGAGCAAAATCTAACATTAATCGGCTTGTAATTCGAACAAATCCAGATAATTTGGCTTCTCAAAAAGTGGCATTAAAAAGTGGATTTACTGATGAGGGAAAAGCTCGTGGGGCTTATTTATATAAAAATAAATATATTGATGTCTGCCAATTTGCTATTACTCGCCAAGATTTCTACGGAAATTTAAATTGATTTTTTTTTTTAAAAAAACTAAATTTTGAAAAGATTAAAAAATCGGAAAAATAATATGAAAATCCAAGTTAAATAAAATAAGGAGTAATCTTCATATGGATTTAAAAAAAACTATTGATGAAATTGATTTAGAGATAATAACTTTATTACAAAATGATCCATCTTTAACGCATTCAAAAATTGCGGAAAAATTAAACCGATCACAACCTGCAATTGGAGCAAGAATTAAAAAATTGACATCTAGAGGTATTTTAGCAACTCAAATAGGAATTAATTTTAAAGAAATGTCAGAAATTAATTTAGTTAAAGTAGATTTGAAGACAACCCGAGCCATGGATATTTTAGAACTAGCGGAATTTTGTCCCTATATCTTAAATGCTATGAAAATATCTGGTGAATTTAACATAACTTTATTTTTAGCATCATCCAGTTTAAAAAAAATAGATTCTGTTATTGATAGACATTTTAGAGAAAAAAAATATGTAAACCGAATTCAAATGGATGTTATTTCACGAATAGCAAAGAATTTTGTACTACCTATGAATTTTATGGGAGAAAAATATGATGAAGATTTTGATCCATGTAAGAACAATCCAATTTGCTCAGGATTAAGGAAAGAAGCTAAAGCGAGAAGTCCATTAGAATTAAATCTAACTTAGTATAAAATAAAAAAAAGATTTCTAAATTAAGTAGTTGTAGTTGCACTATTTTTCTTTAAATTTTCAACCAAACTAAATATCATTTTATCAACATTAGGATCAAATCCTACTACTCTATCTTCTGATTTACCATTTTGTCCCTGAAATACTATGCGTTGACCTTTAAAGAAGAACATCATTGTAGGCACAGATAAAATTTGAAGAGCTTCTGCTAAATCTTTATTATTATCAATATCAATCTTTACAAGAGATATGGAATCATCTTTATCAATTTCTGGAGCCACTT
>CAYPTZ010000219.1:0-6299 GCA_964413395.1 uncultured archaeon
GCACATTTGGGTGTTTTTTAAAATTTTTTAAAGACGAAGCTTCGTCTCCTCCACTCTTATTTTTTTTTGCTTCGCTTTTGGAAGCCCTATACGTTAAAAACACTAAATGTCATATTAGTTATTTAAAACTCATTTTATTTAATATATTAGCAGAAATAATTAGCTCGAAATGACTCAGCAATAATATTGCACTTATTTTTTCCTAAACCCCTCTGAATAGCTATAACTTTTTTCGATGATTTTCCTTTTTTGTTTGCAGCAGTACTAGCACACAAAGCTTCCTAGTTTTCCCTCACTTTCGGAGGTTTGTCCAATTGCACCCATATTAATTATTTACGCTCGAATTGAAGAATTGTGTGTAGGTATGATTGATTCTTTATTTTATCGATATGAAGAAGTTTAGACTTCATTCGGAAGAAAACTATTTAAGTTTACACCATATCACTCGTTGGATACGGCCTTATCTTGTTGAATTTGTCAACCATCGACTCCTTTAAAAATATGTGCAGAATAACCTGCTCTTTTGCAGTAGGATGTTCTCCTATTTTCTTCAATACGTGATATAATTAAGTTATTTGATCCTTAAAGCTTTGAAGTTTTGATATGGATGTTTCTTTATAGTTTTTTTACATTAATTAATTATTTTTGAGATTTCTGTCATGATGAAAAAAACCATAAATTTGCAAAAATTTACTTCTTGATTATTATAATTTCCCAAAGACCAGGTTTTACAAGATTAATTTCAACATTATGTCCTGCTTTCTTCATATCAAAAGGAATATTTTCAGACTCTGGTGGATGATCGCATTTAACAATTAAAGTATCTCCTGATGCTATTTTACTAACTTTTTTCCTAGTAAATAAAATACAATAAGGACATACTTTTCCCGTAATATCTAATTTATATTCTACCATTTTGTATCATCCTGATCATGTTCCAATAAATAAAGTAACAACCCATTTACTTATCAATAAATGAAATAGTATTCCTCCAACTGCAAATCCTAAAAAAAAAACCAAGATTTAAGATTTCCTTCTGTTGCCATTATTGTTTGGCGTAATGGGCATCCTCCTAAGAATACACCCAATAATCCCATTCCAAATCCACCAATTATAGCTAATAGAATATACATCCAATTTTCTAAACCACTAGGTGCTCCTGCAATTGGTGTGAAAGAATCATCGTTTATAAGGGCCTGAGGAAAATTTGGGAATGCATCAGCTATTAGTAATGAAAATAAGAAATAACTTATCAAAGCACTTATAATTAGAGCAAGGTATCCAAAGAACAATCAAGTATGTTAAAAAGAAATAAATCTCTCATTCCACCAATTGAGCAAAACCCACTTCTTTGTGCTAAATAGCCAATTAATAATCCTAGTACCAATGTGGCTATTGGAAAGATTAGATAAACCGTTTCTGCAGTTAGCCATGCCATTTTAAAAATCTTCTCCTTCTGTTTTTTTCAGTAGGATTAGGCAACCAACCCATATACCCATAGCCATTGAAACAATTCCGATTCCCGCAACAAGATCACCACATCCTAGACGTAGGGCTGCACGATAGGGGCATGCTCCAAGTAAAAGAGCAAAAAGCATCACTAATATTCCTCCAACGAAGTAAAAGAAATATGTTTTTGTTGTTCCTTTCTTAATTTTAAATTCTTTATTAGATTTGGCTGCAATAAACCCTCCTATTAAAACACCAATGATACTGAGGCTTGCAATAATAGCTATTTTTGAAATAGGTGCAACTCCAAGTGCTGGATCTGGATTGAATATCATATTGAAAATATCATTTACTAAATCTCTAGTATGACAAGCTACACAAAAATCATAGGCTTCTGATCCCCCTGCGTTAAATGTTAGAGCTTGTATAAAGCCGCTAAAAAACCTATGAGAATTCCTAAAAAAATAGGATTTCGTACTATTTTTGAGTCCATAATAATTATTAATCTATAAATGTATATAAGAATTATACATAAATCTAATAGATGTATTAGTATTTCTAATATTAAATGATAAAAAGGAATAAAAAACTAGCTAGGGGTAAACTCTTTTAGAAATTTTTTTTCCTTCTTCCCTTCAATTCTCTTATAATTCGCGGATTCCATTCCTTTGCCTTAAGAATCGCTCTAGTAAATCTTGCATTCAATTGATATTTGCTTGTATTGTTGAGATATACTTAATTTGTGATATAAAATTGCTAACATCGCAACGAAGGGCACGACTATGCCGTGTATCAAGGGATGTTACTTTTTTTTTATAAAATATTTCTATTTATTAATATCAATGATTTTTTTGAAAGTTTGGAATAATTTTGAAATATATCCCCACAAGTATTTGCAAAGGGACAATGTTTGCATTTTTTTATCGTTAAATTATCATTATATGAATTATTATCTTTTATTAAATAGTCAGTTCTGATTAAATAATTAATGATTTCTTTGATAAGTTCTGGATTTATTCTAAAAGTTTCTGAAATTTGCTTGATAGTAACTCCACCAGAAGAATAGATATAAAATAGGACTTCTTTAATAATTTTAGTATTCACAGTTATTATCAGACATGTTTAATATAAAAAACTTTTGATTATGTATTGATTGTTTTAGTTTATACTAAGAAAATATGTATTATATTTCATTCTACTTATACTACTTTATAAGGATTAATTATTCCAAATTAGTAAAATCATTTTATTAAATATTATGGTTACTTTTATAAAGAATTATTTATTTTAATTAGATGTATCTAAATATTTTAGAGATCTTTTTTCCATAAAATATCTTTAAATTGAGAAACAATTATGACAAAACTATCACAATTAGATATTGGTCAAGAAGCAATTATTATAAAAATTGACTCAAAATATATAAATCGCCTTTTATCAATGGGATTAGTTCCTGGTGCAAAGATAAAACTAATTCGAAAAGCACCTACTGATGATCCTTTAGAGTTTGAAATCAAAGGATATTCTCTATCGCTCCGAAAAAATACCTGTAATACTGTGGAGGTTAAAGAAAATGTCGAATAAAACAATTGCATTAATAGGAAATCCAAATGTAGGAAAAACAGTTATTTTTAATGAATTAACAGGTTCAAGATCTCATGTGGCAAACTGGCCTGGAGTAACTGTGGAAAAAAAAACTGGAGATTTTGATGAGATTATAGTAACTGATTTACCAGGGATATATTCTCTGACTCCTTCTGCTGTTGATGATCTTGTTTCACGAAATTACCTTATCAAAGAAAAACCAAATTTAGTAGTGGATATACTTGATGCTACTAATTTAGAACGAAATCTATATCTTGGTTTATTACTAAAGGAAATGAATGTTCCTGTTTTATTTGTTCTGAATATGATGGATGTTGCAGAGGAAAAAAAAATTGAGATTAACATCAATCAGCTTTCAAAATATTTAAAATCACCCGTATTACCAACGACTGCTATAAAAAAAAAAGGTATCAATGAATTAAAGCAAACAATTAAAAAATCAGTTAAAGATTCCAATTTTATTACTGATTTAATATTTTATTCAGACAAAATTGAAGGAAAAATTCAATCTATTGAAAATTTACTATCCAATTTAGATAGCAATATAAAAAAAAATTTGCGTTGGTATGCAATCAAATTACTCGAAAATGATGGAGAAGCTAATAATATAATTAATTCTTATTCTATAGGCAATCAAATACTTGATGAGATTGATACGATTAGGAATGAAGAAGATCAAATTAACCTGGCAAGTGCCAGATATTCCTATATCAATGATATTATTAAGGTATGTGTTAAAAAGAATCAAAAGATGTTTGATTCTTCTGAATTTCTCGATACTATCTTTCTAAACAAATATCTTGGAATCCCTATTTTTTTAATTATAATGTGGGCAATGTTTGAATTTACATTTAGAGTAGCTACTCCTTTGATGACTTTAATTGAATTAATTCAAGAATTTCTTGGAAATTTTGTTTTAAACACACTAGGTGAATCATTATTTACTTCATTCATTGTAGATGGAATAATTAATGGTTTTGGTTCCATTATAATATTTCTTCCAAATATATTCTTGATGTTTTTTGCTTTATCCCTCCTAGAAGATTCTGGATATTTATCCAGAGCAGCATTTGTAATGGATAGATTAATGTATAAAATAGGGTTGCATGGAAGATCTTTTGTATCAATGCTTCTTGGTTTTGGATGCAATGTGCCCGCAATTATGTCAACTCGTGCTATTGAATCAGAAGAAGACCGAATCGTCACTATAATGGCAAATCAAAATATCTCTTGTGGAGCAAGACTTCCTGTTTATATTTTGATTGGTGGTGCAGTTTGGGGAAATGGAGCAAGTGGAATAATATTTTCACTCTATTTTTTGGGAATCTTAATGGCAGTGCTAGTTGCACTATCATTCAGAAAATTTGTATTCAAAGGAGAACGTAGTCCTTTTATTTTAGAATTAGGAGATTATCGCGCTCCAACTGCAAAAAATACTGCTATTCATATGTGGGAAAGGGGACGAGAATTTATCAAAAAAGTAGGATCAATTATCTTTATCACAATTATTGTTATGTGGATTTTGCAAACGTTCCCATTGAATCAAGCAGATTCAACAGAATCATGGCTTTATTCAATAGGCTCCTTTTTCCAACCACTCTTTGGTCCGTTAAGTTTTGGAGTTATTGCTGTTGTTGGAATTATTTTTGGATTTATTGCTAAGGAGGTAGTGATATCTGCGTATGGATTGATGTTAGGAATTAGTGACGAATCTGGAACCCTTGGTGAGAGAATTTTTGAAGATCTTGGTAATAATCCAGTAATAGCTTTTAGCTATTTAGTATTTATTTTGCTTTATACTCCCTGTGTAGCTGTGATAGGGGCAATTAAGCGAGAAACTGGTTCAAAAAAATGGGCTTGGGTGAGTGTAATCTATGGGCTTGTTTTAGCCTATTTTATGGCCATTTTAGTTCAAGTAGTAGGAGGTGTATATTTCTAATGGGAGAATCACAACCAATAAAATCTTTAAAAATAATTGGAATAATCAACCTTTTTATGTTTGTTATCATTGCAACCATAGAATTTATTGCAATTTTTATTGATATCCCTATATTTTTCGTAAGTGAAGGAGATGCAGTAGGATTTGCGGATTTTTCAGGAAATTGGTTAGATCATTTTTTCAAGGTATTAATTGATTTAGTGCTCGCGATGATATTTATCTATGTTACAAAGAATATCTCAAAAGATGATATTGCAAAAGAGAACTCAGATTCTCAGAAAAATGCGCTATCATTTGCCATTGGAGGAGGCTTTATTATCTTTGGAATTGGGCTCTTATATATTCTCATTTGGCTATCGGGATTTTTAAATAACGCCATTTTAGGTAGTCTAAATGAATGGAGTTGGTTTGCAGGAATTCGTTTAGAATCTGCAGTAGCTTTAATTAATTTACCTATTCTAAAAACTTGGAAGAACCGTAATGAAATTTTTACCTAATTTTTTTTTTACAACAAGCAAGGATATTAAAAAATGAAGAGAAGACATAGATTTCGGCAAAAAAAAAATCATTTTGGGCACTACAATAATGGAAAAATTCCAAGTAATAAATTTGATGCAATTGATTACCACAATGTTCAAAATAGGGTAGAAAATATCTTAAGAATTATTGGAGAATCAAATTTAGATCTCTATCCAATATGCAATTTATCCATGTTTTGTAAAAATTCAAAACATTTGGGGAGATATCTTAATATTCTTCAAAATGATGAGTATCTCTCAATAAATAATGGTATAATTAAAATGACAGAATTTGGAAAACAGGAGGCAAAAAAGATAAGTATCAAACATCAAACACTAGAATATGCTTTTGAAACAGAATTAAAAACCTTTTCACCGCATAAGATTGCAGATATCTTAGAACATAGTCTTAGTGAGCAAGAAATAAACAATGTTCTACGAATGAAACAACAAAACAAAATTCGTTCTTATTCATTATATGAATTTAGATTACCAAGTGCAACTGTTTATAACCTCAAATTTAATTCAGAGAAATTATTTTATAAAATTTTATCATTAGGAATTTATCCTAGTCAACGAATCGAAATTCTCCAACGTAATGGAAATAACCTAATAATTCGTGTCAAAGGAGGTAGATTTGCTATTGATAAAAAAATTGCTCAATGTATTCAAGTAATTCCATAATGTTTTTTAATTTTTTTTAAATTTTCAGTATTTGATGAAATTTAGGCACTGTTCAAGAGAATTTGTGACCTCCATTTCTTGCTTAGAATGAACACTTGATCTTA
>CAYPTZ010000220.1:0-6257 GCA_964413395.1 uncultured archaeon
CCAGTTGATTAAACCATTTTTTCAAAGCTAAGGTAATTTTTTTTTTTTTATCTTTTTTTTTTTTAAAAAGTAGAAGAAGGTCAACCTTTTTTTTTTAAGATTTAAAAAATTAGAACTATAGTTTCTGTGCGGATAATTCATTTTTTATTCAATTATTCTGCAATAATGCGGTTTTGAAATGAATATTTACTCCTAGCTTATTTATATTTATCAATTTCTAAAATATGAACAGAAACGATTCATTTAAAAAAAAAGTAATAAACTACAAAGGTGATGACAATGTGCATTAAAAAAATTTCACCTCTGAATATATATCTGTTATTGAGAAATATATACAAAACACCAATAACTTGAAAGTTACATCATTGTTTTGGCTGATAATGAATCTTTTTTACATAAATATTTGAAGGCTAGTGTGAAAATTCATGAAAAAATACCAAATTATCGAATATAAAGAATATTTAATTTTTATTACAAAAATTAGTCTTTCTTTAAATTTCGATAAAAAAATTTTCCTAATCTTCGAATATTCTTATAAATGGAGCGAGTTTAATGAAAAAATATAAAAAAAATATAATTTTGACTGGTTTAGGA
The DNA here is from genome assembly GCA_964413395.1 of uncultured archaeon. Lineage (GTDB taxonomy): Archaea > Asgardarchaeota > Lokiarchaeia > Sigyniarchaeales > Promethearchaeaceae > Lokiarchaeum. The sequence continues at coordinate 595 of CAYPTZ010000220.1, forward strand.
TTAATTTTACTATCATCATTGATATTTATTAGTCCAAATACTGAAACAAATTTAGATAAAAATAACCAAGAATTATCATCATCTGCTGGAGAATATAATTATGTAGAAGCTTTGCAAAAAGCCATATATTTTTATTTACAACAACGCACTGGTGAGTTACCTGACGATAATCCTGTTTTTTGGCGAGATGATTCTTGTTTAAATGATGGAACAGATGTGGGACTTGATCTTAGTGGTGGTTATTTAGATGCTGGAGATCATGTAAAATTTGGCCTTCCAATGGCATCTACCATGACGAGTTTAGCTTGGAACGTAATGGAAAATGAAGATATTATCCGAAATTCTGGGCTTTATGATGAACTTATTGATGCAATACGATGGGGTACGGACTATTTTATGAAATGCAATCCTAATCCTAATGATTTTTATTTCCAAGTTGGTGCTGGTGCTACTGACCACCAATGGTGGGGAGCAGTAGAACTTATGGACGATTTACCAACACGTTTAATGAGTCAAAGACCTTCATACAAAGTAACTGCTACTCAAGGGGGTTCTGCAGTCTGTGCAGGTACTGCCGCAGCCTTAATTGCGACATCTATACTTTTAGAAGATGAAGATCCTAGTTATGCTGCCGAATGTTTATCACACGCTGAGGATTTAATTGACTTAGCGGAAGCAGCTATGTCTGATGCATATTATAATACTATTGCCGCAGGTTTTTATCAATCTTGGAGTGGGTTTTATGATGAATTATCTACTGCCTATGTTTTAATGTATATGAAAACTGGTGATTCAAGTTGGTTAACTGCTTCAGTGGAAGCAGCAACTCATTGGAATTTACAAGTAGGTGAAACTGTGTGGGAATATGCATGGAGTTTAGCATGGGATGACATGCATTATATTGCACAAATCTTTTTAGCTCGAATAACTGGCGAATCAATTTATATCGATTCTATTGAAAGAAATATCGATTGGTGGTTACCTGGTGGAGGAATTACATATTCTCCTGGTGATCAAGCTCACTTGACAGAATGGGGTTCTTTACGCCATTCAACTGATCAGTCTTTTGTTACATCTATATGGCTAAATGATCCATTATGCACTGCTAGCAAACTCGCTGATTATAAGGCGTTTATTGAAACACAAGTCAATTATGCCTTAGGATCAAACCCTCGATCAAGTAGTTATCTTATTGGTTTTGGAGATAATTATCCATTAAATCCTCACCATAGAACAGCCCATGGTACATGGACAAATACTTTGTCTGGTGAACCTGTTCGAAGTCAACACATTTTACATGGCGCTTTAGTTGGTGGACCTCGTGCAGCAGATGACCAATATCAGGATGATAGGGCAGATTATTATCAAAATGAAGTGGCTATGGATTATAACATGGGAATTGTTGGGGCTCTTACTTATATGGCAGGTCAATATGGAGGTTCTTTAATTGATGGATTTCCACGATATGAAGATTTCCGACCTGAAGATGAACGAGAAGCAGAATATTATTGTGATGCAAGAATATCTGGCTCTGGAGAAACAAGTATGACGTTAAGTGTAGATCTAACTAATCATGCCTCTTGGCCGGCTACTGCTTTATACGAAATGTCTTATCGATATTATTTTGATATTAGTGAAATTGTTTCTGCTGGTGGTTCAATAAATGACGTCTCTGTTACTTTAGGATATTCTCAAGCTAGTACAACAACTATGAGTGGACCAACTTTATATGAAGATACGAGTTATTATATAGAGGTCGATATGTCGGGAACTCCAATCATGCCGGCAGATTTAGACGAATCTGCAAAGGAATGTTCAGTTACATTCAATTATCCTTCTTCATGGAGTGATGCAAACGATTATTCATATCAAGGTATGGGAACTAGTGCTTCTGATTTCACAAAGAATGATTACATGCCTGTTTATAATGCAGGATCTTTAATTGGTGGAATAGATCTTGCTCCTGCCGAGCCTCCTGTTGCACCTACTGGATTATCTGCAACTGCCGCAAGTTGGGATGCAATCGATGTAGATTGGAATAATAATGCTGAACCAAATATTGCATATTATCAAGTTTATCGAAGTACTTCTTCTGGATTTACACCTTCAACAAGTAATCTAATTGGAAGTCCAACAGGTAGTAGTTATTCTGATACTGGATTGAATTTTCAAACAACTTATTATTATAAAGTTATTGCTGTCAATTCTCTTGATGCATCAAGTTCTGCTTCGTCACAAGCTAGTGCAACTACTCTTGCTTATCATGCACCACCTGCAGCTCCAACTGGTTTGGCTGTTGCATCTAAAGATGAAAATTCAATTTCTTTAAACTGGAATGATAACTCAGAAAGCGACATTGCATATTACCAAGTAATCCGAGATGAGGAAATAATTGCTGAACCAACTACAAGTTCATTTGTCGATACTGGATTATTACCTGACACAACCTATGCGTATAATATCAAAGCAGTTAATACATATGGAACTGGGCAAGTTAGTGAAGCAAGTTCAACATTATCAGTTACAACTGATGCGGACTTAGATGCTCCTGCTCAACCATCTGGTTTATCTATTACTGCAATAACTGATAATCAAATTGCTCTTGATTGGAATGATAATTCAGAAAGTGATTTCTCACATTATACTATCCATATGTCAACTTCATCTGGTTTCAATCCTACTACGACAAATCAAGTTGGAGAATCTACTGAAAGCACGTATATTAGTACAGGATTAATTTCATCCACAACCTACTATTATAAAATAATAGCAATAGATACTAGTTCAAATCCTTCATCAGCATCAAGTGAAGCATCTGCCACCACTTTGGTTACATTCGATGGGGGATTAATTACTAATGGTGATTTCAGTGATGATATCACAGCATGGACCGCTAATGTATATGGCGGAAGTGCAACATTTGCTGTTACTGATGGAGAGTTGGTGACTTCAATTTCATATGCTGGAACTGAAAATTGGAATATTCAAATTCAACAACAAGGATTCACTATTGAAAACAATGTCGAATATACTGTTAGCTTTTTAGCTCGAGCTTCTGGTGATCAAGAAATCTTTGTTGGTGTTGGAGAATATCTAGGTAGTTATACCAGTTATGGAGATCAAGCATTTACCCTAGATACAACAATGCAAGCATATAGTTTCACATTTACAATGGCTCAAGCCACAGATACTGGTGCCCGAATTGATTTTAATCTTGGATTAAGCTCAGTAGACATCATTATAGACAATGTAGCAATCCATGAAAAAGGTGGAATTGACACACTTGCCCCTACAATCTCAAATCCATCAGATATCTCATATATTGTATCTACAACCGGACATTCTATTACATGGAGCGCGTCGGATCTTAATCCTGATACATACACAATAACTCGGGATGGTACCATTATTGATTCTGGCTCATGGTTTTCTGGAAATCCTATAACAATTAATATTGACGGTTTATCTGCTGATACTTATACATATTCAATTGTTATAAATGATGTGGCTGGAAACACAGTTTCTGATTCTGTAAACGTAGAAGTTACCTCAATTGTAAATGATGCACCTTATGTTTCATCTCCTTCTGATATTTCATATCAAGTGAGTACAACAGGACACACAATAAGTTGGACTGCCACTGACAGTAATCCTGATACATACATAATTACTCGAGATGGTGTTAGTATTGATTCAGGCTCATGGTCTTCTGGAAATCCAATAATAGTTAATGTTGACGGTTTATCTGCTGATACTTATACCTATACAATTGTTGTAGTAGATACGCTAGGCCTTTCAGATTCTGATTCTGTTAATTTAGTTGTTACATCAGGGATTGTAGAAGGTGGTGATGTTTGGATGGGCGCAGTTGGAGCCGTTCAGCCAGGTTCAACGTTTGTTTCTACAATATATGTTGATACTGGAATACAAAAAGTAGCTACCTATGGTATTAAAATTTATTTTGATCCAGCTATTATTCAAGTGTCAAGTGTTGCTGAAAGTGATGATGGTTTTTATGCTGCATCTAATTTTGATAATGTTGAAGGATGGATTTTTGCCACAGGATTTGAAACTAATGGTATAGGCCCAAATGACATGCAAGACTTATTTGACATTACTTGGAATGCTATAGCTGAAGGAATTTCTGTAATAATTATTGAAGTTATTGATTTAACAGATGAAACTACAACTATAATTGGAATCCCTAACGGAATTAGCGGAGAGATTACAGTTGGCACTATCTATGAATTGGGAGATGTAAATAACGATGGAGTAGTCGATATTATTGATGCTCTATTAGTTGCTCAATACTATGTTGGTGTGCCCGTAATTATTGATCTTAGCGTAGCGGATGTTAATTTAGATAATTCTGTAAATATAGTAGACGCTCTTATAATTGCTCAATATTATGTGGGAGAAATTCCTTCTTTACCCTATTTAGGGTAATTATTTTTTTTATGTAAAAATCAATTCAACGTGATAACAAAACAAAGAATTACAACAAATATAATCACCTAAATGTGAATAATTAGTCTAATTTGGCATTTGGGCTTTTTTTTTTTTTAAAATGTAATATACTGGACAATGATTAAAATGAATTATAAAAAAAAAAAATCTATAGTAGGTATTGCAATAATTTCTTTATTTGTAATGACAATGTTTTCAACTAATTTGTATGATTCAGCAGATTTATCAAATTCAAAAAATGAAAATCAAAATGAAATAGAAAAATTAACTGAAAACTTTACAACTATTAACAATAAAATTGAAATTGAGAAAAGTGCTTTACCATCTGTTCTTGGAGAATCCTCAATATATTCAACTCGATTTTTAGAATTATTTGAGGATCTTCAAACTGAAGGATATTTATCTTCTGAAGGAATCCCATACCATTCAATTGAAACTTTTATGGTAGAAGCCCCAGATTATGGCCATATGACTACCAGTGAATCATTTAGTTTCTTAGTTTGGTTAGGGGCACAATATGGTCAAATAACTGGAGATTGGTCTTATTATAAAGATGCTTGGGATCTTACAGAACAATATATTATACCTGATCAAGGTGTTGATCAATTTGGAGTAGGATATAATCCATCGACTCCTGCAACATATGCTCCTGAAGAAGCATTACCTAGTGATTATCCAAACACAGGACAAGCTTCCTTCCCTACAGGTATTGATCCATTAGCGGATGAATTAGCATCAACATATAATTCTGATGGAGTTTATCAAATGCATTGGTTGTTAGATGTTGATAATTGGTATGGATATGGAAATCATGGAGATGGAACTAGTAGAGCTTCATATATGAATACTTATCAACGTGGACCACAAGAATCCGTTTGGGAAACTGTCCCTCATCCATCATGGGAAGATTTTAGTTGGGGTGCAACAGATGGTGGTTTTTTACCAATATTTGCAGATTTTGGTGGTTATGCTGAACAATGGCGATATACTTCCGCATCGGATGCTGATGCCCGTAATGTACAAGCATCTTATTGGGCTTTAAAGTGGGCCCAAGAACAAGGTGTTGAAGACGAAATAGCAGATTATACAGCAAAAGCTAGTAAAATGGGTGATTATTTACGTTATACTCAATATGATAAATTCTTTAAGCCAATAGGAATTCAAGATGGAACTACAGTTGGAACCGGTGAAGATAG
>CAYPTZ010000221.1:0-6235 GCA_964413395.1 uncultured archaeon
GATGATGAAGTAAATGTTAATAAATTGAACGAAATTATCGCAGATTTGGATATGATGGGCGAAACAATTGTTGAATTTTGGACAGTAATGGGAAAATCATTTATAACCCGTGTAATTTTAGAAAAATAAATTTAGATGAAGATTTACCTTTTTTTTTATAAAATATGGAGGCAGGTCCTTGGAAAATAGCAATAATGATGGTAAAGAGATCTTAATTTCTTCTGCGGAGAAAGGAGATCATAGAGCCATAGGAATTGCCTGCCGTCTAGACTCTCCTGCAGCTTTAAAAATTGTTCAAATTATGACTGATTTTTTACTTGCCAAAAAAGAAAAAATCAACTATGAAACGCGCATTTCTTCAAAATTTATTCGCCATTTTGCCAAAAATCTTAGTGATATGACAACTTCAACTACTAAATTTATCATTTCGGTTGGAGGTGATGGTACTGTTCTGAGAGTTGTACAGAATACCTCAAAAATCGATCCCCCTCCGATATTAGGCGTAAATTTGGGTTCAGTGGGTTTTTTGGATGAATCTGATGCAGATCCAGAATCATTAAAAAAAGATTTAGAAAATATCCTAAATGGGAATTACCAACTTGAAAAATCTGCCCGTATTACAACAACTATCGGAAATCATAAATTACCATTAGCATTAAATGAAGTACTCATCATCTCTTCAAAAGCGTCCAAAGTATTGTATGCAAATATTAAAATTGATGGGACGAATTTTACTTCCAGTTATTTAGATGGCTTAATTGTATCTACGCATACAGGATCTACAGCTTACGCGTTATCGGCAGGGGGCTGTTTATTAGATCCGAGATTGGACGGATTTGAAATAGTTCCTTTAAATCCATTTGCGGGCACTGGTGTTTTTCGACCTTTAATTGTTCCCACAACAGCAACAATTGAAATTAATCTTCAAAGACCTCGATTAAATGGTCTGGTTGTTGTGGATGGTCAAAGTGAATATAAGGTAAGTCCGCAAGTAAAAATTATCTTAAAAAGAGCAAAAAATGACATCTATTTCATCCGATTTAAAGAAAAATTACAAGGATATTTTGAGAAAGTCAGAAATAAAATTTTATTTAGTAGAAAATTAGCTGATGATGATATATCCAATTAATAATTTTTATTTTAATGAATTAAATTAATATAACATAGTGAATATGAAAAGTTTTCAAATTTCAAAAACAAATTTTGATGAAATAGATATTTTAGTTCTAGATAATACCGCCTTTATGTCGGGATTTAATTTAAATATTATTTCTTCAAGAAATTCAAATATCAAAATGTATATTACTAGTTTTATATATGACGAAATAGCTAAAAATCCAAATTCATTGCAAATCGTTTCAACGGCAATTTCTCAAAAATATCTTAAAATTCTTGATCCTACAAGTGAATCTCTTGAATATATTAAAATGCAAGCACGGAAATCGGGGGATTTGGGAGCATTATCTGCCCCTGATCAATCAATTATTGCATTATGCGCAGATTTTCTGAAAAACAATGTAGAAAATAAAGTATTTCTGATGTCGGACGATTATTCTATCCAAAATACTTGTCAATCTCTAAAAATTCCTATTATCACCTTTCAAAAGGCGGGAATTAAACATAAAATTAAATGGCAAATATATTGTCCAAATTGTTTTCAGACATTCAAATCTGAAGAATTAGGAATCATGTGTGATCATTGTGGTGGGATAACTAAAAGAAGAAAATATCGAAAAACTAAAAAAAGACTTTAATTTATCACAAAGGAAGAAGAAATCTGATTTAATTATTATTATTGTAGGTGAAATAATTGGGTGTAAAAATTAATCAATTAGTACAAAAAGATAAAAAAATAATTACTTTTAAAAATCTTATTGGAAAGAAAATTGCAATTGATGCCTTTAATGTTATTTTCCAATTTTTAGCAATTATTAGGGGAAATGATGGCACTCCTTTAAAAGATTATAATGGAAATGTCACATCTCACTTATCTGGAATATTATATCGTACAGTTAACATCATTGAAAAAGATATTAAACCAATTTTTGTTTTTGATGGAAGACCTAATCCATTAAAACAGGCAGAAATTGATCGTAGAAGGCAAATTAGACAAGAAGCTACCAAAAAATATAATGAAGCACGTGATTTAGGGCAAGTAGAGGAAGCTGCTAAATTTGCTCAAGCATCAAGTAAATTGACATCAACAATGATTGAGGAAAGTAAAGAGTTGATAAAAGCGTTGGGCGTTCCAATTGTTCAAGCAAAACAAGACGGTGAAGCACAAGCAGCATATTTAGTAAACAATAACCATGCATGGGCAGTCGGCTCCCAAGATTATGATTCGTTATTATTTGGTGCAGAAAGAATTGTAAGAAATTTATCCCAGAACCGAACAAAAAAAGTAAGATCTACTACAGTTAAAGTGGATTTAGAGTGGTTAAACCTTCCAAAAATATTAAAAAGTAATAAAATCACCCACGAACAACTTGTAGATATTGCAATTTTAATAGGTGTTGATTTTTATCCTGGTATTGAAGGTATTGGTGCAAAAACCGCATTTAAGTATATAACTGATTATGGATCTATCGAAAATATACTTAAACAAGATATCCAAATTCGAAAAAAGTCACTAAATGAATTATTATTAATCGATCAGGTAAATGAAGTAAGAAAAATTTTTTTAAACCCTATAGTTGAACCAAATATACCTCCATTGAAATGGAAAAAACCAGATCAAGAAAAAATAATTGAAATTTTATGTGAACAACATAATTTTAACAATGAAAGAATTATTTCTGCTTTGAACAGAATTAAACGTAGAGCCGGTTCTACACAAAAAACATTAGATTTTTTTTAATTTCATTATTCACTGAAAATATCACAAACCATTTACGAAAAAAAAGATATATTATATTGAATAAGAAAATGAGTTTGGATGGAGAAACTAAGAGAAATGGTTCTCGATGGATTAAATTGAAGGTCCAAGAATCTAGAAAGCGAGATGTGGGTCGATCAATAATAAGGCTTGATTCAGATACAATGAAAGAATTAGGAGCAAATACAGGAGATATTATTGAAATCAAAGGGAAAGATCAAACCACAGCTGCTATAGCTTGGCCTGCTTATCCTCAAGATCAAGGATTAGGTATTATTCGCATAGATAGTCGAATTAGAAAAAATGCAAATATTACTATTGATGAGGATGTCTCGATAACAAAAGTTGAAGAAGTTATTGCCAAAACTGTCACTTTAGCACCTATTTCTTTGAAAATTAAACCTAACACTCGATTTGAAAGTTTTGTAAAGCGTAAATTGCTTAATTTTCCGATTACTAAAGGGGATTTAATCTATATAAATATAGGTATGACAAAAGAAATTGTTTTTCGAATAATTTCTTTGAAACCAAGTGAAATCTCATTAGTAAAACAAAGTACTACTTTATCAATTAATGAAACTGCCATGGATGAAATTCCTCAAGGAATCCCATATATTACCTATGAAGATATAGGAGGGTTAGATCAAGAAATCCAACTAGTTCGAGAAATGGTAGAATTACCTTTAAAACACCCCGAGCTATTTAAGCGGTTAGGAATCGATCCACCAAAAGGAGTTCTATTACGAGGCCCTCCAGGATGTGGAAAAACTTTATTAGCCAAAGCTGTTGCTAATGAGAGCCAAGCACATTTTATTTCAATAAATGGTCCTGAAGTAATGAGTAAGTTTTATGGAGAATCTGAAAAAAAATTAAGAAGCTTATTTAAAGAGGCAGAAGAAAAAAGTCCAAGCATTATTTTTATTGATGAAATTGATGCAATAGCACCCAAACGGGAAAAGGTTAGTGGTGAAGTCGAAAGAAGAGTAGTAGCACAGCTGTTAGCATTAATGGACGGATTAGAAAGTAGAGGTAGAGTAGTTATTATTGGGGCAACAAATCGTCCAAATGCAGTTGATCCTGCTTTAAGACGACCTGGAAGATTTGATCGCGAATTAGAAATGAAAGTTCCCAGTGAAAAAGGACGAAGAGAAATCTTACAAATTCATACTCGAAAAATGCCACTAGATGATGATGTTATTTTACAGGAAGTAGCACGAGTAACTCATGGTTATGTTGGTGCAGATATTGCTAGTTTAGTTCGGGAGACTGGAATGTCAGCTTTAAGGCGATATTTACCAGATTTTAATTTAGAGGAAGATGAAGTTGCCCCAGAATTACTAGATTCAATGTATGTACATAAATCAGATTTTGATAAAGCGTTTAAAGAAATAATCCCTTCCGGAATAAGAGAAGTCTTTATAGAAATCCCTAGTATTCATTGGCACGATGTTGGAGGACTATCTTATACAAAACAACAATTAATTGAATCAGTTGAATGGCCATTGAAAAATCCAGGCGCCTATTTAAGAATGGGAGTAGCACCTCCATCAGGGGTTTTATTATATGGCCCTCCAGGCTGTGGTAAGACTCTATTGGCAAGAGCTGTAGCGACTGAATCAGAAGCAAATTTTATTTCAATTAAAGGTCCTGAATTATTATCCAAATGGGTCGGAGAAAGTGAGAAAGCCGTTCGTGAAATATTTCGAAAAGCAAAACTTGCATCACCTTGTATAATTTTCTTCGATGAATTAGATTCTATTGCTCCAAGAAGAGGTAGTGGAGGATCTGATTCAGGAGTCACCGAAAGAGTGATATCACAATTACTAACAGAATTAGATGGATTGTCTCAGGCAAAAGATATAATAATGATCGCTGCAACAAATCGGCCAGACATATTAGATCCAGCTTTGATGCGTCCTGGAAGAATCGATAGATTATCATATGTTCCTCCACCAGCTGTATTGGATCGTGAAGAAATTTTTAAAATCTTTACTGAAGGAATGCCTCTGGATAAAGATGTTAATCTGAAAAAATTATCTGAAAAAACTGAATATTTCACTGGTGCAGATATCGAATCTTTATGTCGTGAAGCTGCAATCCATTCTTTACGAGAAGATATCAGGGCAGATATTATTAAAAATCATCATTTTGAAACTGCATTGGAAGAGATGCATCCTAGTGCATCTAAAGAAGTATGTGAATCATATGAAAAATTTGAAGATACATTAAAAAGTAGGAAAATTGGCAAAATAGGTCCAATAAAGAGTGGAGATCTTTATTCATAGTTTTTTCTATAAAGTTTTTTAACTTTCAAATCTTTTTCTAATTGTTTTTTAATTGATTTTTTCTTTGAAATATCATTTATTCAATTACTATTGATAAAGAAAAACTAAGTATTAAAAAGTGAAGTTTATATGACAAAAAAATCAAAAACATGGAAATCTATTCCTCTTGAAAAAGAAATAATCACGATAATTATCGATAATCGTGGAGAAATCTTAACAACTGACCTTCTTCGTTTATTATCAAATAAATATCAAGATTTTCTAAAATATGATCTTAATGACATCCTCTTTAAATTAGAAGTTCGGAGTTATATTCATGTAATTCCAATTAAAAAAGATGTAAATAAAATTGAATTAAATAGATATGGTAAATTTTCTGAGGAATTAATGAAAAAAATCAGGAAATTCATGCATTAACATTTTTCATTATTATTAAATTATTATCAAAAAAATCTCATTAACAATTATATATCTTTAACATATGATCTGGACATGTCAGATAATGTTTTTTCTCCTGCGATATTATTGATCAATCTTTTTCTAACTTTAATGAAAATAGGAAAATTTAACGCAGCACCCATTACTAAAGCACTTCCAGTTGGGAGAGTACTAATTATTTTCGCAGAATTCTGAGTTAAAGCTTCTGAAGTAGATTTAATATGATTTTGATCATAAGGATTTGTCACTCTCATAATTATTTGAGTATTGCATTGTGAAAGTGCTGTTGTGCTTAAATGTACAGGCCGTTGAGATACTAATACTAATTGAGCAAAAAATTTTCGACCTTCACGTGCAATCGTTTCAAAAATATATTTTGTGATATTAGAATTCCCCGATTTTTCTGGTAAGAAATTATGTGCTTCTTCTAGAAAAATAATGAAAGGAGGAATTCTTTTAGATCTTCTCCACTTAAACAATAATGAAGTAAAATATTCAATAAGAATTTGTTTCTTTCTTTGTGAAATCATGGTAGATAAATCAATTATAGAAAGTTCCCCAATTCTTACTAATTCACTAATTTTCGGTGCTTTAATTTTACCAAAAATACCAAGATGATTTAAATCTTCTAACCAGC
>CAYPTZ010000222.1:0-6206 GCA_964413395.1 uncultured archaeon
TTTAGTTTCTGACCTTCCTAAGTGATAGGAGGTACCATCAAAATAAAAATCAGGAAATGTAAAATCAATGGACATACAATATGCAAGAACTAATTCCAACACATCGGAATACCTTTTATTCAGATTAATTAAATTGGATTGAATTGCATCAAATCTATCATCATAATTTTTAAATTTTGCAAATAAATTAGGTTGATTTGCGGAATGGGAAGTTCTTTTTATTACGTGGCTTAATTGCATAGAGAGTAAGTAAGTTGACTTCAACAAATTTTGTTTCATTTCTTTCGGAAGAGCAACTTGGTAATTGATGCTTGAGGGTAGAATAGTTGTTGGGGTTTGACCTTCAGGAGCAAAATAATCTCCCATTTTTTCGGGAGTGAAAATAATTTCTTCAGAGGTTTCTTCATTATTATTTTCATCAATCAAACTATTATCCGTAGAATCGGAGGTTTTCTTCGGATCAACCATCGCCAACGAGTCAGACTGTAAGACAATACTCATCAGTTGATAAGGCTGAGCTTTAGAAGTGTATTTAATTTTGTCATTGAGGTCAAGGAAAGCAATCTGGCCATTTTCTTGAGCCTTCATGAAACCCACGCCTTTAATACCACTGACCATATATTGTTCACAGTCAGGGGAGACCCCAAAGAGTTCCCGATTTTTCACCAAAAAATCTTTGAGACTTAAGTGGCGATCGGTCCAAAGGGCTGTTTCGATATGTTCTCGGCGCTCAACTTCGGAAAGGATCGTATCATACTTATGAATCTCTAATTTAGTATGCACAAAACTCGCTCCGAGATAGGCATTCTTCACTTCGGAATCACTCATAAAGCCTAACGCGACTTGAATCATGCCTTCAGTTAATTGAGTATTCATCCGAAAAGTCTGAATCACGCGAGTCAAGGTTTGGCCTGTGATATAGGAACGAAGTTGGGAGGTGATCGCACTAAGAGCCAATCGAGATTGAGCTTTGTCACTAGCAGGAGTCATAAGTTTAGGATCAATAGCTTGCAACAGTCGAGCATCCATACGAATTAAGGATTGAATATCCGTTAATTGGAATTGATTTTGGGCGAGTTCGTGATCGACTTGCCGATAGGGGGAAATATCCAAGGGAAGTTTGCTATTTCCAGATACTTTCCCAATATTTGTAAGAGTATTCCACGTAAATCCAGTAGATTCTCCGATTTGATTGGCTAGTTGATTCGAAGCACCACACAAAAGGGCCACATTGGTGAACACTTGCTCTAAGAATAACTCTTCAAAGATTTCATGGCCAAGACCAAAGGCGAGATTACCGAGCCCCAGTGCCACACCTGTTCCTAATGTATCGCTAAATGTAGTCCCAACGGAAGTTAGATCCGAAACAAATGCCATAGGATTAAAAGCAAAGATGACAAAATTATTGACCAAGACATTGGCAATAACTTGAATAAGCCCAACCCGTAGTTGTTCCTTTTGGACCAGATAACTATTGTAAAAGAATTGCTCATAATCGCGCCAATAAGTCGAGAGATAGACCATTTGCAAGTAATCTATATAGCGGTAGATGGGATCATTGAGATTCAGATTGGATTGGGCAACAGGTATCAACATCGGTTGTCCGAGATGATCTAAGGTAAAGGAGAGGTTTGTAAAACCCGCAGCATTGGCCAATGGCCCTTGCATTACCGAATTAATAACATTATAGGGATCTTCGGTATTTTCAGATTGGGGCACAAGCCCTCGCCATTGGTATTCATAGATATACTCACTCATTTGGAGATCTAAATCATAATTATCCAATTCTGCATCATTGCAAATATCTGTAGGTAAAAAGACGGAATAACCCACAGTAATTATGGAAATATCCATCAAACGGGTCGGATCATTAATATTTATAAGATAGGGATCCCAGATTTGTTTAAAATAGGGTCGTTCGGGGGGAGGAAGGTGAAGGAGATAGGCATTCCAGGAATCGCGTTCCCATTCTAACTCGGTTTTACACTCACGACGTTTAAGCAATTTGTTTTGCATAGTGACAGACTAAGCGGTCTCCTGATTAAAAAGAGCTGAGGGGAGTCGTTTTGTTAATCAGAATAAAAGCTTCCTTTAAAAGAATGAGTTAGTCGAAAAAGAATAAGTTAATATTTCACTATTAAAATGAAAAAAAAATTGCTTCTCATGAAAATTTTTAATGGGCTTTTCATAGACAATATCATCATGCTTATGGCGGAATTGGAAGGAAAAATCGTAGAAGCGTCTAAAGACCTTCTCCATTCAAGTAAATTACCCTCCAACCAAATATATCTATGTCGAAATCCCGATTGTACTAAAAGAGAATTAATACTGCGAAAAGGAAATATTAAAAGACCTCATTTTGCTCATAAGCATGCCAATCCAGAGTGTACAAATCAATTTGAAGGAGAAACTCCAGAACATTTGGAAATGAAGCATTTTATGAAGGAATTACTCCAAATCACAGATGAAAATGTTGAAGTTTATGGTTATGAAGGGGTTCGTCCTGATCTATTATGGGAATACGCCGAAAAGAAATATGCAATTGAAGTCCAACATTCACCAATCACCAAAGAGGAAATTCAACGAAGAAATACCTGTTATAAAACCCATGATTTGATTCCCCTCTGGATATTTCACTATGAAAAATATAAAGGCGATTTTTCTTCAAAATTCATGAAATCCTTGGACAAATTAAAAAATTTCATGACCTTACTCTCCTACAGGATTCAACAGGTTTTTTATTTAGCATTAAATTCAGAGCCAAGGCTTATTGAATTTTTTTCGTTCCAAGGCAATGATAAGAAATATTCAATGGCATCCAGTGAAGATTTATATCAACATATTACTCAACCTGAGATTCAACTCCAATTTTTTTTGAACCAACGAAGAAATTGGGATGTCTTTCAATTTCTGCATGAACTCTTAGAAGCGGCAGCCCAATCTCCAAAGCAATATATTCACAATCTTGTAGAATTTCCACTTGAATTTGATCATTCAGTCCCTGATTTTTTATGGACAAATAAAAACAATCGCAAGTATGTCTTTCAGATTAAAATTCTTCAAGATCAAATCAAGAAAAAGCAAAGCCCTCAAGAATTTAAAGAAAACGAGATTACACCAATTCTTGTCTGGAGAACAAACCAAGAAATTTCTAAGTGGATAAAAATAAACGAAAACTTAGCCTATTTTTTTCAATTTTCTCACTTAAAATTATATCTCCATATAAAATTCCAAGATCATAGAAAATCCGAAGAATTAACAAATTATTCCCAAGTTGAAAGAGTGGTTGATTCCCCTAAACTAATTATCAACAACATATTAAAAAATAATAAAGATAAGGAACAAATTCTCTCTTGTGAGGGATGTATCCACCTCAGCAATAATTCTATGTGTGAAATTCTCAAATTTCACATTCACCACGATGCAGTCCAAATAGATGATTTTTTCTATGAATTTAAAGGTGGAACAGTCCAATATTTTGAGAAACCTTTTTTCGGGAAGAACGATCAGAATAGAGTGCACAAATCAATAGTGATTCTTCGTGGAAAAAATTTGACAGAAGAATTGCAGCAGAAACTGAAATTTCGAGACCTCAGAGGGCGCAAGGTTGGGTTTATCTATTGTGATCTTCTGCTTAAAAAAATTATGCAACAACCTCCAAATCAAAATAAATGTCAATGGTGTGATAAAACCAAAGAACTAATCACGGAATCCGAGTTTTATCTTCGTAACGATTCATCTTTATCAGTGGTTCTCAAATATCCACGATTTCTTTGCAAAAAATGCTTTATTAAATTCAGCAATTATCAAGTACTTTGCTCTCTATGCAAAATGGCCTACCATAAACCAAAATTTACCATGTGTTATTCATGTGATCAAGAAATGAGAGAGAATCAAGGATTAAATTATCCAAAACGTTGGAAAAACATTGGAACTGCTAAAGAAAAAAAAAATGACACTCAGAATAAACCTCAAACTAAGCAAAAACAAGGTCCAGCAAAACCACAATACAAAGATGATATAGATTATGAAATGATCCAAGAATCTAACGGTACACGAACCTTACGAGGTAGTGTCAAAAAATCCCTAGATCCTAAAAAAGAAGATTAAATATTTAATGAATAAAGATCTTGAAAAATATCTGGATTATCGGGATCTAATTTCAAGGCATATTCTAAATACTTACTCGCCATATCCTTCCATAAATTCCGCAGATAAAACAATCCTAAGTGATACCACCCTTCCCAATTGTCAGGATCGCAAAAAATGCGATTGAATAGCATGAGAGCTTCGTGTTCTTCTTCGGACGTAACTTGTAAGTCCATACCATAGGGATCAATCGCTTCTATTTAGTGGTCCTTTTTCAGAAACTTTTTAAGTTTTTTTTTAAATAATATAAAACCATAAAGTAATCAAGAAGGATTATGATGGAATTTGAAATAAATGAATATCTGTCTCTAAAATTGGAAAATGGAGAAACAGTGATTTATGTAGGTGGGGAACCATTTGACCAGTGTAAGTTTTTAGTTTTCGAAATTCCTATTACAGAAATAATTAGTTTAGATAAGATTGAATCAATAGATGAGATGGTAGATAAGCATGGAAATGTAGAGAAGGAACAAGGAGAATTTGATATATCGATTCCGATTGCTACACAATTTTGGGCTCATTGTTCAAATCTTCAGGCATGGTATGAAAATAATTACAATACGCGTATATTGCATTCAAATTTGGCTTTTCCGTTATTAGAAAAATTAAAACGTGCAGGGGATTTACAGGCAAAGGAAGTATTTAAAACAGAAATCATTAATAGGTTTAAAATAGGCCATATTCCCTCCATATATTTTTTAATTGTTGAGAAGTATGTATCATATTTAGATAATAAGTCTCTAAAGCAAATATATTTGGAAAATAATCCGAAATTGAAGCAGCAATTGGAAAATTGGGATGAAAATTTATCTCAAATGATAACAATGATATGTTTTAAATTATTTAATTGGGGAGATCAAACAGCTGAAGTAATTCTAATGAATAACCCAGGAGGAATACTGGAGTTAGACTTATCTAATTGTGAATTGAAACAACTTTCAAAAGGAATAGGTGCATTTACGACTTTAGAAATTCTCAATTTAGGGCATAATCGTTTAACCAAATTACCTGAGGAGATAGGTAAGCTATCTTCTTTAAAAAGGCTTGAAATATGTAGCAATCAGCTCATTGCATTACCTGAGATTATTGGAGAGCTGAATTCTCTGGAATCATTAGGTTTAATAGGAAATAAACTTACTTCTCTTCCAAATTCCATGAGAGGATTAGTTTCTTTAAAATCCTTATGGCTATCATCAAATAAATTTACAATCTTTCCTGAGATTATTGGAAACTTATCTAACCTTGAAACACTATATATGGGGAATAATAATTTTAGTGTTATTTCAAAATCACTTTGTAATTTAAGTGCATTGGAATGGTTATCAATAGATCATGGAAAATTGAGTAGAATCCCTGATTTTTTTGGAGATTTAGTCAAATTGAGATATTTAAATTTAAGTTTCAATCAAATAATGCAAATACCTGAAAATATTGGTGATGCTATTTCACTAAATTCGATTACTTTATCGTATAATCAATTAACTTCAATTCCCATTTCAATTGGAAAGCTATCAAACCTCAAAGATCTTAATTTATCTAAAAATCAGCTTATTAGCCTACCAGTTAGTATTGGAGATTTAAAAGAAATAACAAAGTTAGATGTTTCGCAAAATTTATTAACTGTTATACCGAAAACCTTAATGAATCTAAGATCTTTACGATATCTGTTTATTTGGAGTAATAAATTGAAGCGTCGGACAAATAAAGAATTGAAGATATTTCTAAAAAAATTGCGAGAACAGAACAAGGGAATTAATATTGCATAGTGACAAAAAAAGCATAATGAATGTATTTTAAAACACAAATAGCATTTCATAAAATCATTTCCCATTATATTACGCTTGAATATTTCATTTATCAAAGATCTTTGAGTCTCTGCTCCAATGCATCAATCTGGCGTTGGTGCTGGTTCAAGAGTTTTTGTTGCTCGATAAATACCCCCATCCACAGATGATCGGTCGCGACAACCCGATCGCCCGTTAAACGCTTTTGATCATGAAGAAAGGCAGAATCCCAGATTTGTTTAAAATAGGGCCGTTCGGGGGGAGGAAGGTGAA
>CAYPTZ010000223.1:0-2328 GCA_964413395.1 uncultured archaeon
TGAAGAAGAAATTAAGAAATTGACTGAAGAGTTAAATTATACTGAAGGTTTTTTAAACAAATTCAATATTTGGAAGCAATATTTATTAAATTTAAGTAAAAGAAATTTACAATTACATTTTCCTGTAAAATCGAAGAGAATTGTAGAAATTCTCCATCCTTCAATTGAAAACCTAGTTAATCAGATACTTATTCAAGAAAAAAGGGTTAAATTTCTACCTATTTTTAATCCTGAAATAGTATCAATTAAACTCTCTGACAATCCTGATGAAAAAAAGAAACGCTTGAATATGATTAGGTATTTATATGATGAGGCATTAAGAGACGCTTTACATAATCCAAAACCAAATTCTATCATTAGTAATTTAGATGATCTTGCATTAGAAAAGCAATTGAATTCCTTTCTTATTAAATCTGAACATGCTTTAGAAGAAAAAGGAGTAAATATTTTGTTTTTAACTCTTGGGCTTTTAAAATGGAATGAGAAGGACTCAAATGATTTTATTCATAGCCCAATTTTATTGATTCCAATAAAAGTTTCAAGAGTGAATGTAAATACGGCTTTTTCTTTTGAAATCTTTAACAATGAAGTACTTCTTAATCCATCCCTAAAACAAAAAATAAAAATTGACCATAATTTAGAAGTCCCAAAGATTCCAAATATTGATAATGCATCTGATATCGTTAAATATTTTGAAGAATTTAAAGTTTTTATTAGCAATATGGTTAAATGGAAACTCATTGAACGAATATTTTTAAGCACTTTTTCATTCAGTAAAATTTCGCTATTTGAAGATTTAAATATTTATCAATCTTATTTCTTTTCGCATCCTTTCATTCGTGCTTTAGCCGAAAATACAAAATATGCAGATTCTATAGATATCGAAGAATTACCACCTGAAATCAAACAAAATCAATTTGCTATTAATACTTTTTCAGTGCTAGATATTGACCACAGTCAAATGCAAGCTGTAGATTATATTGAAAAAGGATATAGCTGTGTCATTAGAGGTCCTCCTGGAACTGGTAAAAGTCAATGTATCGCTAATGTGATCTCAGAATGTCTTTCAGACAAAAAAAAGGTTTTATTTGTTGCACAAAAATCTGCAGCATTAGAAGTAGTTAAAGAACGACTAGATGCTACAGGTGTTGGAGAATTTTGTTTGGAATTACATTCCAATAAAGCAAATAAGCGATATGTTCTTGATCAAATTGCGCATACATATAATACTGATTTAAAACCTTATACTGTCCCAAATGAAAAATATAATACCCTGAATAGATTAAGTGATCAATTAAATTCATATGTTGAAGAAATTAATTCAAATTATGGTCCTTCACAAATATTATTAGAACAAAAAATTGCTGAATTAGATAAACTTCGTGATATCAAGAGTTTTAAGAGTCTTTTACCAAATGTTGAAACTTTATCAGAGGATAATCTATATCAAATTGAAGAATTATTAACTAACATAGAAGATTTCGAATATATTCGAGTGAATTATCTTAAATATCCCTGGAGGTTATCGAATTTGGACCAACCTCCACAAATTTCTGTTATTGATCTTCAAAATATATTATTTAAATTTCAAATTGCTTTAGAAAAAATGTTAGATTCTTTTGCGATATTTCAAGATCGATTTAAATTATTAGATTGTCAAACACCAGATGATCTCCATAATATTAAAAATTTTTTTGATAAATATAATGTAAAATCATTGTCTTTTGATATTGATTCGTATAAAACCAGATATAAAGAACAATTTGATACGGCTAAAAAGTTTTTTCAACTTGATTATTATAAATTTCTTTCAGAATTAAAGCCCTTTATTAAGAAACCTTATAAAAATTCTGTAAAGAATCATATAAATAATATATATCTTTTTCAACATCGATTTTTACATAAAGAACATGGTGAAGCACATGTAAAACTGCTAGTAAATAATGTTTCAATATTTCAAAATAATTTAATTGAATTAATAGAATTAGATAAAGAAATTCAAAGATTACAATTAGATCCAATTTTAGTTAAATTGCCTCTAATATTTTCTAAAACCGATGATGCATCAAAATATTGGAGTCATTTATTAAACCACTGCACCTTTTGGCAAAAACAATTAGAATCGTTTAATCTTTGGTGTAATTTTACAACCTATATTCAAAAATTACAACTATTTGGTTTAGATTTTCTTCTAAAAGAAATTACTTCAGAGAATGGAAAAGAAAAGAATCTTGCACAAAAATTTAAAAAATCATATTTAAAACAATATATTAGTAATTTCATTAAATCGAATACTATACTTAATTCTTTCCATGAAGATAGATATAA
>CAYPTZ010000223.1:2338-6201 GCA_964413395.1 uncultured archaeon
AAAAAAATTGAAGATTTCAATGACTTAGATCGAAATACCATACTAATTAATCGTTACAGGTTAGCAAAACGTTTATTTGAAACTCGCTCGATTGCACCTTGGTTGTATTTGGATGATCTTGCAAATGAAATTGGATATCTTAATCGTGAATTGATAAAGCGAAGTAGAAATAAACCTCTAAGAGATATATTTATTCAATCAAAAAATTACCTTCTTTCTCTAAAACCTTGTTTATTAATGAGTCCACTTTCCATAGCGACCTATCTTCCTTTAGAAGATTATTATCGATATTTTGATTTAGTTATATTTGATGAAGCATCACAAGTATGTACAGAAGATGCTATTGGGGCAATAATACGAGGAAAACAAGTAGTAATTGTCGGTGATGAAAAACAACTCCCACCTACAAGATTTTTTGCCACTAAAATTGAAAAAGATTTTGATGGTGAGGATGATACAGAGGTTGAGTTATATGAAAGTGTTTTAGAAGAAGCAATATGTTTGAATATCCCCGTTTTTACTCTAAGGAATCATTATCGCTCAAAAAGAGAAGACTTAATCGTTTTTTCCAATTATAATTATTATGATAGTTCTTTAATCACTTTTCCTGATATATATGTAAATAATGAATCTAATATTGATGAAAAAAATTTGGCTATTGAATTTAATTATGTCAAGAAAGGAATTTATGATCGAGGAAAATCTAGAACTAATAAAGTTGAAGCCCAAGCTGTAGTGGATGCTATTATTGACCATTATAAACAAAATTATCAAATAAAAGATAAAAATAAGAGGAAATCTTTAGGAGTTATTGCTTTTAATTCTACTCAAATGGATGCAATCCAAAATTTATTAGAAAAACAATTAAAAAATATAGTAGATATAGAAAAGAAAATTGATTTTTCTAGCACAGAAAAGTTATTTATAAAAAATATTGAAAATGTTCAAGGAAATGAGCGTGATGTTATTATTTTTTCAATAGGATATGGTTTTGATGATAAAAATCAATTTCGACTAAATTTTGGTGCTTTAAATCAACAAGGTGGTGAAAGAAGATTAAATGTCGCCATTACTCGCTCGCGCTATAATGTAAAAATATTCTGCTCATTTAATCCTTTTGAGATAAATTATCAAAAAAGTCAAAGTAAAGGCTTAAGGAATTTATTTGAATATCTCCAATTTGCTTATTCCCAAAAATTGAATGTTAATGAAACAGGTTCACTCATCCAAGCATCTATTAATTTGCAAGGAGATCTACAAAAATCTATTGGAAAAAAGTTAAATGAAAGAGGATATGAAGTTGAATTGTGTGTTGGAAAATCAAAAAATCAGATTGATATTGGAATTATCCATCCAAATGATTCGTCAAAATATATCCTAGGTATTATTTTAGATCATGGAGCTTATGCTTTTTCTCCAAATACTACAGAACGAGAGAGAATTCGACCTTCAATCTTTCAATCTTTAGGTTGGAATTTATTCCATATTTATTCTATTAGTTGGTTTACTCAATATGATAAAATATTAAATGAGATTGAACAAAAGATAAAAAATATTCTCAATAATTCTATTTCTAAAAAAGAAAATAAAATCTCTGACACTATTAAAAAGTCATTTTTCACAGAAAGTGAATTTTATAATAATAATAAGAAAAAATCGAAGCAAAAGAAGATTTATAAAAAGAAACTTCACCTTTTACCTGAAAATCGTAGAAAATTATTAAAAATTCCAGGTCTTACAGAATATAAGCCGTATGTATCGGAATATCTTTTTAATGAAGAAGATATTGCACTAATTAATGAAAATAATGTATTAATATCTGAAATAGTAAAAATAATCCTTTTTGAACAGCCAATCCACTACGATATATTAATGGATAGAATCTCTGCATTATTTGCCTATGATAAACTTCCATCGAAACCAATGCGAGTAATAAAGAATACTTTAACGAGTAAAATATTACCTAAATTCCTTAAAGATGGTGATTTTATTGAAAAACCGGGACAATTACCTTATAAAGTACGAATTACGGGGAATTTCTACCAAATTTCGAATTTTGAAATCATAAATACGATTAAAATAATTTTAACTAATGGAGGTCAAACTTCTATTTCAGGTCTTAAAATAAGTGTATTTAAATTCTTTGGAATTGAATCAAAATCAAAAAAGAATGATGTTAGGTGGAATGAAATTATGGAAATACTGAATGTTATTAAGGATATTTTAATATATGGTGAAAAAATTACTTTAAAATCAAATAAATAAAGCTAAGATAAGAATCACGGTTTAAATTAAAATATATTTCTTACTCTAAAATAGCATAAGCTATCCATTTGGCCCAATTTTTATGTTTTCTGTATAAATGGAGGTATAGATCGTCTTTTTATAGAAAAGATTCTATTTATTTTGTAGTATGGAAGATCAAGAAAAATCAATTTTTATTCAACAAAAAGATAGCTCAGATGATATTAAAATACAAAAACCTCAGAAAAAAAAAATTTTTTTTCCAGATAGATTGTATGAAAGATTTGGCAATATTTACTGTTATTGGAATTCATGGGTCTTGGGGTGGATGGAGTGATGGTGGTATTAGTGAAATTGCGGCCATCGAAAATCTTTGGCAATTTTTATTACCTGTTCCCTTATTTATGATCATCATGGGTTTTAATTATGGTAATTCATTTAAACGTAAGAATTACCAAACTTTGAAAGAAATGTATAGTGGAAATTATTTCAAATCTATGTTTAGTCGAATTATTGTCCCTATAATTTTTGCTCAAATTATCTGTGTAATTTATGCTGCCTATGGTTGGATGTGGGCTGAGATTCGTCCCCATCCATTGTTCATTTTTAATGTTCCTGTGGCTGGTTGGGATACAACATGGACTAATGCAGATCCATTTGGGGCGATGCGATGGGTTTATAATGATGCCGGGCTTATATTCGTAGGTGTACTTATTTTTACCGGTCCAGGGACATATTTCTTAACAATATGCATTTGGTTTATTTTTGTATTTCCTTTGTTTTATTATCTTTTTCTAAAAAAAGGTCCCATAAAAGCGTTGATTATTTGCTACATATTTGAATTTTTACTGCAAATTACAATTAAACAATTTGATTTATTCAATGGAACACGAGATAGTATAGTTTTTTATGGAGATAATAGGAATTATATCTTTGATTCATTGATTTTTCGATATACAACCGCTATTGGGTTAGGTCTTTGGTTTTGCTTTACGTCTCATGAAATCATGGATAAGCGGCATTTGTTTATTGTAATGTTAGCTTTACCAAGCTTAGCATTATTGGTTCATTTTTTCACCCTTGATGTTCAAGGATTTGATGTTGTATGTGAGAACTATATTTTTAGGGATCTATTCAAGATAGAACCATATTGGGGTAAAACGAATTTATTTACCTATTTTTGGCCTGCCTTTATATTTCTAGTAGGAATGAAAATCCTTCCAGAAGAAATTGATAAAAATAGGGATTCTAAATTTATATTAAAATTCCAATTAATTGTTCGAAAAATCTCTCAACTTACTTTCCATATTCTGCTAATTCAAATAATTTATTTTTATCCAGGTGGATGGTGGAGTCTTCATGGTATTTTTCTGGAAAATATATATGTGCCTAATATAGGTACCTTCTGGGCCATTCCTTCAAAAATTATAGTCATCTGCATTGGATTTATTATTTGTACAATAATTGCTTATTTCTTTGAAAAAATTACTACTGGTTTTGCAAATCATAAACTCGGGCCTCAACGAACAAGGAAAATTGATTCAGTTGATGGGTCTATTATGACTAAGATTGCTGCTCAAAAGAAACCTGTAAAAACTACGGTAGGAAGGTTATTGGTT
>CAYPTZ010000224.1:0-6199 GCA_964413395.1 uncultured archaeon
AAGAAAAATGTGAAAAGAAATGAGAAAAAACTATAACATTATAAACTGCAGAAAAAAAAAATGCTTTTTTCTAGTAATTTTCTTTATTATGTTTTCTCTTTGAAATCACAGCAACTCCTAAAAATAAAATTATTAGAGCAGAAGAAAAGATATAGTAGTTATCAATAATAAATTCTAAAATTCTATCAAAAGTTCCCTCATTCTCAGCAGAATTAAAATCTAGGACTTCAATTTGAATTGAAAAATCAAAATTTCTTGTGTAATCCTGAACAGCTAATAAATAGAAGAAGGTAAATTCTGCAATACCATCTTCAGTAGAATTTTCATCTAATATCAATTCAGGATCAATACCTTCTCCATAATAATCACCAACTGATGTTATAATATGAACAAAATCAATCGAATTAAAATAAAAAAGCATTTCAGATTCTCCGATATCTTTATAACTACTCCCCCATGTTGGATCTGCAGAAACCCACCCAATTGAAGGAACAAAATATTGCACCCATGCATGACCTGGAACTCCTACTCCAGAGGCATAAGAATAACCAAATGTCTCTCCGTCCGTTATATCATATTTAGGTTTTGCCGATAAGAGATCTCCATCAATTAAAGTGATGCCAAGTACTTTTCGAGCAGGAATACCAGAAGCGCGTAATAAAGCAACCATTAACGAAGAAAATTCGGAACAATCTCCAGTTAATAAGCTTAAAGCAGCTTTGGCCCCAATAGGCTTATCTTCTGTCGTCAAATTATAAATTAAATTTGATGCAACATATAGATAAATACTTTTTGCTATTTCTAAAATGGATGTTTCATTTCCGATAATAGTCTCAGCAGCTGTTATTATAGTCGAATCGTTTGACTCACAATAGGGTTGAGCAGAAGTATAAAAATTATATAAACTTGTAGTATTATCATAATCTTCAACTTTTAAATTTGGTGAATATACCCATTTATGGGACCTTAATATTAATTCTGAATTATATTCCAAATAATACGATCTCCATACACTTAAAGTGCTTGAACGTCCTTGATAAAAATCATAAGAATTATCATAGATATCTGAAGAATCATAAGTATAATTTTCATAAAAACTAGAAACCTTCTTAGAATCTATTTTATTTTCTTGGAATTTTACTCCACTATTTGTTTCATTACTTGACCAATTTTTAATGATTGAATTCCATACTGTAGAATCATATTTTGATTCATAATTAAATGAATAGGAAAAATCCATCCTTAATTCCGCATTATTATCAAATGGTGCCTCTGGATTATAATTTATAATATTAAAGGATTGATAATCCAAGGTAATTGATGTTAAACAAATAAATAGAATGATTATTTTTTTCAAATTTTATTACACACTCTTATTTCAATAGTTTAATAAAGTGAAAATCATCTATACATAAATATTTTTATGATATAATTTGAAAGTAAAAATCAAAAAAACAAAAAAAAAATAACTATCTTATTCTTTTATTCTTCCCCAGTGATTTGGGCTTTCCAAGATTTAACCAGTTTTTGGGTACTTTTTATTAAACTAGCTAGTTCTTTAACATCTTCTTTTACTAATTTTTCGGGAGTGTCAATACCTAAATCTTTCAATCTGCTGATAAATCTTGGTGCCATCCCTTCAAGATCTTCTATTTTTGCAACTTTTGAATCAGAGACAACTGGTTCAGATGCTTTTACTTTTGCAGTTGTTTTCTTTGATATTTTTTTAGAAGTAATCTTTTTAGTAGCTTTTGGTTTATCATCAGAAATTACGGGAGTTTCTTTTTTAATATCTGTTTTAGCAGGTGAAATCTTTTTAACAGCAGGTTTTTTAACGGCCTTCTTGAGAGATTTTACTTGCATATTGCCTGTTTTATTCATATTTTTTAATAGATCCACATATGAATTGTGACAGCTCTTTCTTCTCCAATCAACTTTAATTCCTTGAGATTTTGGTGAAGCTATATTAGCTGCTTGAATCTCCTTCAAACTAAAAGAGATATTTTCTAAATTTTCTGAAGCCATATTTCATATAAAAAACCATTAAAAAAAAAATTTATGATTTTTTTTTTCTCCCTCAATTTTTATCATCTAAAACATTTTTTTCTCTCACAAATTAAATTTATTTCAAAATCATATTGTTTTAAGGCATTTCTAATCAAGATAATATATGAGTAAAATCACTTGGCATTATATAAATGAAAATACAAAAATTCAAATTAATAAAATATCAAATCAATACACTCAAGGAAATATAATCGAAGAAGGTACTGATAAAAATGGAAAAATTACCTTGACCTCTGTAAAAAATTTTGATGAATATTGGGGTCCAGAATCAAAAATTGAAATCACTTGGGAAACTAAAGAACCAGAAGATTATCACCAAGGACTCAAAGTTAAGGAAACAATTCGAATGTTTAGTGCTATTGAAGTACTTGCAACAAAAAAAGAAAATAAATGGCATTTAAGTCATGAAATGACCATTTGGTTTGGAAATCGCCAACAAATAAAAAGAAAAAGGTTCTATGCGTCAAGAATCATTCATAGTATATTATATTGTGAACTATCAAATCGAATTTTTGAAATTCATGCCACATGTATTGGAAATCGTTATGTAAATTATGAACCTCTAATCATGGAAATAATGAATTCATTTCAATGTCATAGTTGATCCTTTATTAAAAAAAAAACCCCTATTCCAATAGCCACTGAAATTAAGATGCTCATCCAAAATCCATAATTTAATTTCACACCTATTTTTCCACTATTATCTGAATCTGCGGGATTTGAAGTCCCGCATTCATGACAAAATCCTGTTTTTGACCGTAATTCTACATTGCAATTTTTACATTTTGACATTTTTTAACCCTAAATATTTTTTAATAATTCTATTATTTAAAATTTGAATAAGCCTATATTTGCTTAGGTGAATTATCTAACTTTTTTGATGTTACCGATGAAAAAAAAATTATTTCTCTCATCTTTATTTCCCATTGTGCATCGAAAAATAGAGTTGAAATTAGAAATAAATTCAGAAAATTCGTTTGCTCTAAATAAATGATAAAAACGATCAATTACTATATTATTTCCTTTTTTTGAAATAGTCCAAGGGATAGTAATATCGCCAATTTCCATTCTTTTTTTTGTTTGAGAACAATTTCTAATTTGATGGAAAAATTCTTTTAAAAATTTCTTTTGAAAAAAACGCCAAACAGTAATGCATATCACAGCATTATCTTTTCCAATGAAATTAATTTCTTGAATAACTTTATTTCTATTTTCTTTTCCTTTAACATGATGAATTGCAGCAATAGAAAAAATTCCATCAAAAATATTACTTCTAAATGGTAAATGATCCATATTAGCTTGAATTTTTGAAGAGGCGGATTTATTTACTTTTAGCATCTCTCTTGATTGATCCAGATCAATTAAGCGAAAACAAAATTGTTGAATATAATGAGAATGGCGTCCAGAACCAGAACCCAAATCAATAAAAAGGTAATAGCACATGCCTTTTTCTTGATCATAACCTGATTTCCAAATTTTAATCCATTTATTTACCAAATCCACGAATGGTATCCAAGGATTTTTCCTTTTTCGAGCCCAATCAGGAGCTATATTATCAAACATTACTTTATTTCATGTAATTTTACAGTCCTTTTTAATCTCACTATGTTAGTCTAAAGGTTTTTTTTTTTTTAATTTCATCAAATTCTTATTTTACGTAATATTCCTTCATATACATATATGAAATCAAGTAAATCATTCCATTTTAAATGTATTCAGTGTGGAAAATGTTGTTCAGATAAAAATACCATCGTTAATTTAACCTATAATGATGTTCTTAGAATGCAATGGGAAAAAAATTATTCATTAGAAGATTTTCTAAAATATATAGGTTTTTATGTATTTGACAATATTCCTAATGAAAACCAATTAACTCAAATGGTAATCCCTCCAATCCAAACTCAAAATGGTCCTGCATTTGTTGGATTAAAAAAAAAAGATAATGGAAAGTGTATTTTCTTAAATAGTAAAAATAAATGTAGTATTTATAGTGCTAGACCTTCAATATGCCGAACTTTTCCATTTAATTTTCATACAATTACTGACAAAGAAAAGATGCATAAAATTGATATTGAAATGAATTATACTGAAAAAGCTTTAGAATTTTGTCCAGGAATTGATGAAAAATATCCCAAAATTTCAAGTAATTATTGGTTAACTATTGGAAAACAAGCAGTAAAAGAAATTTTATCGGAACATATATTAATTAAGCGTTGGAATAAAATAATTGAAGAAGGCAGAGTCTCTGCTACAGCGGAAAATTTCCTTAGAGTGATATTGAATCAACCAGATAAAATTAAGAACTCTATCCTCAAAAAATCTAAAAAAACTGAGAAAAAAACTTATCAAAATAGATTAAAGGAAAAATTAAAAGATAAAAATATTAAAAACTGAGTATATGAAAAAAGATTGATATTTAATTTTCAATAATTCCAATCAATTGTTTTATAATTTTTTCTCCAATTATTTGAATATTTTCTGTAATTTCTTGGTTATGGCCTTCAACAGTTAATCTCATAATTGGAGTTGTTCCTGATTTTCGTATTAAGATCCATCCTTGATCAAATCGAACATGTAAACCATCTACAAAAGTTTCTTGAAAATTTGAAAAACCCGCTTTTTCTAATTCTGGAACTAATTGCATTAATATTTCATTATAATCTTTTAATGAAAATAATCTATCTTCTTTTAAGTGTAATTCATGCTTGCTATATGGAAATTCTGGTATGTCTTTAATTAATTCACTTATTTTCACATTATACTTCATAAAATATTTTATTAGTAAAACTATTGCCATTAAAGTATCAGGCCCATTATGACCAGAAAATTCTGGTTGAATATATACACCACAATTTTCTCCACCCATGAATCCATTAAATTTATTCATTGCATGTGATACATTAATATCTCCTACTTTTGTTCGATGAACTCGAACACCCATAGGTTCCAATACATGCTCAATTACTCCAGATGAATTTACAGGAGTAACAACAGATAAAGAATTCTTTTTATCATTGTTAACGCAATTTTCCTTTACGTATTCACGAGCAAGAAAAGTTAAAATACGGATTGGTTCAATAATATTACCTTTTTCATCAACAAAAACAACTCGATCTGCATCACCATCAAAAGCTATACCAATATCTACATCTTTAGAAATTGAAACAAAATGAATTAAATCTTTCAAATTCTTTTTACTAGGTTCGGAAAATCTACCAGGAAAAGTACCATCTTGCTGAGAATTTAATGTGATGTATTTTAATCCCATTCGATTTAATAGCATAGGTCCAATGTATGAACCCGATCCATTACCTGGATCCATAATTATTTTAATATCCCGCTCACATTTAAAATGAGTGAGTTTAAGAATCCTATTAACGTGAACTTCATCAATTCTTTGAACTTCTGCAACAGATCCTTGTTGATTCCATGCTTTCGAAATAAATAAGCGTTCTTGATAGATTTTTTCTATTTCTTGTTCTTCTTCAGGTGAAAGCCCAAGACCAGCAGGTCCAAAAAGTTTTACCCCAATATATTGAGGAGGATTATGAGATGCAGTAATCATTACACCAATATCTACATGAAGATAATCAATAGACATGCAGAGAGTTGGAGTAGTAACCATACCAACTGTTAATACATTACATCCACTACTCATTAAACCACTCACAATTGCATATTCAATTGCTTTAGAAGTTGTGCGAACATCTCTTCCAATGACAACTTTTTGGCTTTTTCCATTCATAAATGTTCCCAAAGCAATTCCTAATCTTAATGCCATAGAAGGTGTGAATGTCATTTCAGATTTATCGTAACTTGAATATATTTTCCGGATTCCACATGTACCAAACATAGATCTCACTTATTATTAACAAATGGTTTAAAATTATTTATTTGTAAAAATATATAGAAAAAAGGGATTATTGATTGAAAAAATTTTGTATATCAATCTTTTCTGTATCAAAAATGAATAATAGTATTAAAATTAAGATTAAAAATAATATCCAAATTAATTGAGAATTGCTAGCTTTTCTTGCATTAGGTTCCTGTTTTTTCTCATTTTTATTAATAATCATAGCATTTAACAAATTTCCTGTTAATAAAATTATACAAACAAAATATAATATGATTG
>CAYPTZ010000225.1:0-4860 GCA_964413395.1 uncultured archaeon
TAGGCATATGCCGGGATCGATACTCACGCCGTTATCGACATGGGTGTTTTGTAAATGATTTTAATCACTTACAAAATATACAATGATAAAGGTAATTTAAACATATCGAAAGTTCTCTTAAAAATTCTGGTTTTAAAACTTCCTTAATAAATTTTGACTTTTTAATGTATTAGTTAAATATGTTGTAGGAATATAATATCATTTAAATTTTTAGAATAGTAAAAAATTTTGGTCGGTTGATAAGAAATATCTAATATAATTAAAAAAAAAAAATTCCCGTTTATTTTAGTATTTTAAATATTCGCCTAAAAGAATAAAACTGATAATTTGAAGGTGATATCATATAAAGCTTAAAGAACAAGTAAAAGGTTATTTAGAAAATATTAAAAATACTAAAGGAATTGAAAATGTCGTTTTAACTCAAAGAGATGGTAATCCAATACAATATTCGGGAATATGGCTTTCAAAAGAAGAAATATTTAGTATATCTGCAGCAACATCAGCAATTTATAATTGTGGTCTTGAACTTCATTCAGAAAACCTAAAATATATACTAATTGAAGGTAATAAAGCAAAAATTCTGATATCTCCTCTAAAAAATTATGGAAATGAAACTATCAAAAAAATTATAGAAGCTCAAAATTTACAAGGAAATGACAATGAATTTTTTATTGCTCTAACAACTCAAAATATGATTAATTTAGGAAGTATATTATTAAAAACGAGAAAAACTTTAATTGATATAAAAAAAGCTCTTATTCTTTCAGGTGAATCCTTTAAACCACCATTAAGACATTTTTCACAAAAAAAAATTGATGATATGTTCATCAATTCTGACTTTAATGATGATATTGAGCAAAATGAAAAAATATCTTATTTTTCTCTAAAATTATCATCAGAATTTAATATTCAACTTAAAAATATTTTACATGAATTTAATAGAAATATCCTAGATTTACAAAATTCTTTTATAAGTTTAGAAGGTGGATATTTAATATCTCATATCTTAAATCGAGATTTAGATTTAGATTTAGATAACCAAGCGACCATGAGTTATTCTTTATTTACAACAGCAGCAAAATGTGCTTGGTTACTTAAAAAAATGCAACTAAAATCAATTTTATTAGAATGTAATGAGTACTTTCAATTTATTCATAAATTAGGAAATGGAATATTTTCTTCGACTATAAAAAAGGGTAGGCAAAATTTAGGATTATTAAGACTCATAATTCCAAGATATTGTAAAAAATTATCGAATTTATTAGATAATTCAATTCAAAAAGATGAAATGGCAAATCCATTTAAAATTGAAAGTTTATTTACTGAGCTATCTCTATAATTGATTAATTTAGGTGAAAAAATGAATAATATTGAAATTCTTTCAAATGCTAACATAGAAGATGTGTCTTTGATATTCCATTCCTTACTAAATAGAACTCCAATATTGATTAAGGGTGAAATTGAATCAAAAATCGAAGAATTTATTAATTTCTTATCAACATTTTTACCTTTTAGGAATATGATGATATTTTATGATGATTTTACATCATCTGATGATTATTTAATCCTATTAGAAAATGAAGATGGAGATATTGAAACTCTAAGAAATACTTTTATTTGTTTTCCATTTGCATTACATAAATTATCATCAATTGTAACATCATTTAGTTCATGGATAATTGGTTCACTAAATACAGATGAAAAACAGGTAGAACTCAATCACATAATTCACTTGTTATATGAAAAACATAATTTTTTCTTGGAAATTAATATTGATGAAGAAAATATATCTACTCAATTAATAGGAAATAAATTTCCAATCATTGAATTAGATTTTGAAAAGTGGCTATTCCAGAATGCAATCCACCATACTGAAAATTCTATTGAAAAAATGAAACGTGTTATTTCAAAAAGTGTGAAACTTAATAGACATTCAACATCAGAATTTGAATCATTGATGAATTTTACTTATGAAGAACAAGAATTAAAAATAAATTTACTAAAAAAGGAAATAATCAATTTTTATGAAGCTAGTAAAAGGACATTTAGCATTCTAAATCGAATAAAATCAATGGAATCATTCGGAATTTCAACCTGCATTTCAAATCGAATATTGTATTCTACAATTTCATATAAATTTTGTTCAATATCTCGAATTTTAGATTTTATTGAAAAATGTTGGAAAGTAAATTTTTTTTCTATTGTAAATACAAAAAAAACTTCAAATTTTTCTGATACATTTGAAAGTTTATGGGGTTAAAAAGATATGATAATCAATTATAAGGAAAAATTAGTCCAGATAAAAGTAGTATATTATGGATGTGCACTCTCAGGGAAAACAACCAGTTTAAAATCTTTATTTAAAATCTTTAATAAAGAAAATTCTTTAAAATCTATTGAAACAACAACTGGGAGAACTTTATTTTTTGACTTTGGTACTTTAAATATCAAAGGTGGTGAATGGAATGTTAAATTTTTACTATATTCAGCAACTGGACAAGATTTTTATGCATCCACACGTCCTGCTATATTATCAGGAGCAGATGGTATAGTTTTTCTTATAGATTCTCGAAAGAAGTATCTCGCTGATAATAATAGATCTTGGAGAGAGTTAAATAATTATTATAGTAAAAATATTCTTAAAATCCCTATTATTATATGTCTCAATAAACAAGATCTGCATGATCTAATAAATATGGAAATTTTAAGTAAAGAATTTAATTTATCGCAATATAATAAATTAAGAGTAATCGAAACTGTTGCTACAAATGGAGTTGGTGTTTTAGAATCATTTAAAGGATTATTACAGTTTATTTTTCCCACCATTTTAATTAAGTGAAAAAGAGGAGAAATATGAGATTAGAAATCCAAATTATTTCAAATTATTTGGTTGAAATTGAAAAAATATTTAATAAAGTATTATTATTTTTTTTTATATTGGTGATAATTTCATTTTTTATCATATTATCACCAGATTTATTTTCAAAGATTTTTACAAGTATTTTCTTTTTTATTTGTATTGTAATTCTCCAATATTATATTAGCTCTATTAAAATCATCTTTTCAACTTTAAATGATATAATTTTGCAATACCAAATAAAAAATGTAATTCCTTCCTTCATTATAGAAAGAATATTGATTATTAATATTTGGATATATAGAATATATTTTAGTATTTTAATATTAGTTACGATTATTTTCATAAAAATTATTATTGATATTATAAAATAAAACAAAAAGTAGAATATAATTGAATAATGATCAACTCCTCAAAAGGAATCTAGTGATAAACTCAACTATCTTGGGCCTTAGCACCCATCAAATTGTGCATAAATTAGTGAACTTACGACTGCTCCATCCCTGGCCTAATCGATTTTGTTCTCTAAGTTAATTACTACTTCCCTACAGAAGAAGATTTAACCTAATCTATCTCAAAAAGTGTTTGCATCATTGACAAGTAAGATAATCTCATTTTTCAATATTATCAATCTTTGAAGTTTTCTCAGTCCGCTATAGGCACGGCTCCATCCAATATAGGATTTCAGAGAATTGCCTAAATTCTCACGATCAAAATATTAGTATATAGTATTTCTTTTATATTTTATTAATACAAAAAAAAATTAGAAAGTTAATTCTTCAATATACTTGAAAAATTTTAAAAAATCATTTTTTTGAAAAATCTTCAATTTCTTCATTTTTAGAATACTTGTATTGGAAAGTATATTCTTTAATAAATCTATATTTTCAAAAAATATAAAAATTAAATTAAATTTCTCATAATTTTTATTAAAAAAAAGCGAAAGAGTTTTAACATTTTTATAAATATGAATAATTGATGAAGTTTCTGACAAATTGAATAAAATATTTTCATTATCTTGATTAAAATAGATTATATTTTTAGAATCAAAATAATTTCTGATTGAATAACCAATATTGTCATTTTTTAATAAATTATCGCTATTATTAGTGATTTTCTCTTTATTATAAAAAAGATCTAATATATTAAAAAAATTGGTTACTTGTTCAATTTTAAAAACTTTAGAATAAGCTAACTTTTTTTTTTTAATCAAATTTTTAAAATCTGAGAGAAAAAAACATTTTTCATGAACAGTCTCTCCTATTTCTTGATTTTGGACATCTATTAAATAATTTTGATATGATTCTAAAGAATGAGTAATAAAAATTAATGACACGATAAATTTATTATTTGGAGTAAATTCCATTATAATATTTGACTCAATATTAAAATTTTGAATTATATTCTCTATATATTTAATATATTTTGCATAAAGAATTAAATCAGTAATAATATTCTTAAAAAAATAAATTTTTTGCTGTATTTTAGAATTTACTAAATATAAGTTACTTTTCGATTGAATCATTTTATATGAACTTGTTGAATTTTTAAAATTCTTTATGAAAAAAAAAAAGGTCTTTTCTAAATCTTTGGTAATGATTGGAAAATATATTTGTTCTTTTTGATTCTCTCGGACAAAATTTAATACTATTTCCTTTTTCTGATGAACTTTATTCATATTTTTTCCTTTTATTTTAAAGAAAATGAAGATTGAATAAGGATTAAATTTTAGTAGATAAATTATTTTAATTCTTGATTGATGTAAGATATTTGGAAAATTTGCAAAATTGGGCGAAAATTTCAATCTAAAACATAAATATGAAATTATTTTTTGATTATATTGGTAAAATAACATATCATTTTGAATTTTATAATCATTTATTAGTACTGTCATTTTTTATTTTCATTCATAAATCTTTAATCGAACAGGAATAAAAAGAACGATATTTAAAAATTTTTACTTTCATGTATCTCTCATTCATTAGAAGTATTTTATAGCCATT
>CAYPTZ010000225.1:4870-6193 GCA_964413395.1 uncultured archaeon
TAATGATCAAATTATGACGCTAAGAATCCTATTTTATTTTGATAAAGCAAATAATAATGGGAAGTTGTTTTTGTTTTTGAGAATTAATCATGATCAATACCATAAAACAAGATTACCAACAAAATATGGACTTATGTCCAGAATGCAATATACCTATAATTCAAAATTCACATGAAAAAGTATGTGAATTTTGTGGAATAGTCACAAATGATTCTTTATTTGTTGACAGCTATCAATATAATGAAAATAAAAATCAAGATTTATCTTCGGCAGATCAATTTGTTTCCATCGGAAAAACGATTGATAGTATTTGTACCTTAGGTAGTCATATTGATTATTATTCAACTAAGATATTTTATGATCATAATCACAAAATAATCTCTTCAAAAAATCAGAAAAAATTTAGAAGATTAAAAAATCAATATTCTTTACCAATAAAAATAAAGAACCATGAAACAGATTATAGAGTATTAAAAATATTAAATAATGTCATTAATTATTTGAAACTTACATCAAATATAAAAAATAGGGCGGCGTATTTTTATAAATCAATTAAAAAATATGCAGAATCAATAACTAATCATATTTCACTCATTGGATTTTGTATATATTATGCATCAAGGGAATATAGCAGTCAAGCACCTATTAGTATAAAAGAATTATGCAATGTTTTCTCAATAATGGGACATAGAGTTAATCCAAAATTAATAATTCGAGATAGTATTAATTATAAAAAATATATCCAAGGAAAAAATAATCATAATCAACCTCATAAAAGTGAAGATTACATCAATAGATTTGTGAATGATATTATCAATTCAAAGAATATCATTGAAAGAATGAGAAAAAAAAGCTCTTCTTGGACAAAATTATCATACCAACAAAAACTAATTGGAAAATCTTATCTGATATTAAAGTTTCTAAAAAAAGAAATAAGACGTTCAAGAAATCCATATATTCTTGCTGGAGCTGTTGTATATTGTGCAGATAAGTTATTAGCTAAAGAATATAATTCTAAAACAATATTAACACAGAAATCTGCTTCATTAGCTATGAATATTGCAGAATATTCCATAAGAGATCATTATGTTAAAATTCTGAAACCTTTCTTTTTTCCACATGAAAAAAAATAATTTTCCATTATATAATATTGTAGAAATAGGTTTATATTTTGAAAGATGAAATTTTTTTTTTTTAAATGATTCTTGAGTCTACAAGTTAATCCATTTTTTAAAATTTTTTTGGTTGCTCTAAAGGAACAGTTGCCTACATATTTTCCCAATTTCTATTTCACTGAAGTTTGAAAGATCTTACCCCATTTTA
>CAYPTZ010000226.1:0-6185 GCA_964413395.1 uncultured archaeon
TAGAGCAACCAAAGAATTTTTAAAAAAATGGATTAACTTGTAGACTCAAGAATTGTTTTGTGCTATATGTGACTATGGAAAATTCTCCAGTTAAGATGGACATTTCAAATCTCACGAAACGATATGGAAACACAATTGGAATTAATAATTTATCATTACAAATTCATAGTGGAGAAATATTTGGATTTTTAGGTCCAAATGGGGCAGGAAAAACGACTACAATTCGATGTATAATGAATATTTTAATTCCCGATTCTGGTTTCATTAAAATCAATAATGAAATGGTTTCACGGGACTCTTCTCATCTGAAAGAAGAGATTGGATATCTTCCTGGCGAGCTTTATTATCCTAAAGGATTTTCGGTAAAAAATCTACTGGATTATATCGAAAGTTTAAAAAAAAACCCTTCTACTAAACGAGAAGAATTATTAAAAAGATTTAACTTGGAGTCTAATAAAAAAATTCAAGCGTTATCTCATGGAAATAAACAAAAGTTAGGCATTATTTTAGCATTCATGCATGATCCCAACTTAATCGTATTAGATGAACCTTCTTCTGGTTTGGATCCCCTTCTTCAACAGAAACTGTATGAACTTATACTTGAAGAAAAAGCGAAGGGAAAAACCATCTTCTTTAGCTCCCATAATCTTGATGAAGTTCAAAAAATTTGTGATAGAGTGGCTATTATTAGTGAAGGAAATCTCCTTGCTGTAGAAAAGGTAAAAGAATTGTCAAAAAAAGTGATCAGAACACTCAAGACAACTATTGACAATGTAGATCTATCGATTTTTGAAAATGCGGGAATTGAGATGAAAGTCGATGGTAATGAGATCAGTTTTCCCATTAAAGATCAAACAATCCTGAATAAAATTCTCAAACTCTTAAGTGATATGCATGTAAAAGATATTTCATATCCACCAGCGAGTGTGGAAGAATATTTCTTAACGTACTATAATTAAAGAGGAAAAATCAAGTAAAGAGGAAAAGCCATGAAATTCAAAAAATTGCACATTTTAATGCTTAGATATAAAAATGAGATAAAAACTATGTCAATAGTTGGAATTGCATTAACACTCATCTTTTTATTATTTTATCCTGGGGAAGAATCTATGAAATCAATGTTTAATCTTATTAATGATTCTGCATTAGCGGGATTATTTAATTATGTCAATGTAGAATCTCCAGGATGGATATTGTGGATTTCTCTCTTCTTAACACTATTAAATTTCTATATATTAGCTTTTTCGGGTATAGCAATAGGCACAAAAATATTCCCGACAATTGAAGAGGATGGAATCGAAGTTTATTTCACAAATTCATCTATTCCTGTGAGAAAATTTTACCTAGGAAATTATTTTGCAGCAATTGTTTCTCTCGCGGTAATTATCATGCCTATTTTTGTAATTACTTGTGGTTTTTCATTCATTCATTCCAGTTTTTCCATTTTCGATGAATTAATTCTCTTTTTTATAATTTCACTTGCATATGGAATATTTTTTTTAACACTATCTTCTTTGGCGAGTATTCTGAGATTTTCAAAATCATTCGGTCGAACTATTGGATATAGTTATCTTATTTTTAGTTTTTTATTGGATATTTTATCAAGTTCTCCAGAATATGCGAAATATGCAAACTTATCCATAAATCATTATTTAAATGCAACCCAAATTTTATTTTTAGGAACTTCAGGTCTAGGTTTTTCTACATTATGGACTTCATTTAGTGTCATTTTGGGAATATCCTTGAGCTTTCTTTGTATTAGCTTGTGGAAATTGAAAGATGGGGATTATCTTGAAAAAGTGAAAGAATTAAAGGTAAAAGGTTCCTCTCATACCATTAATCCTTTTGAGAAATATTTATCTCCTGATTCGTCGCTAGCGAAAAAATATCCCTTATTTGCAAATCAATTACAAAAAGATCTGATGGTGATAATTATACTCATATTTATTATCACATTACAACAATATGCATTATTCACAGCATTACCTTCCCCAGATCAATTAATAATGGAATTAGCCCAAAGTAATTCACCAATATACGGGGCATTTGCGCAAAATCATGCATTACCTGCGTCATTATTGGGATTTATTATTCTCAAATTTTATTCTGCGTTATGGATATATTTTGGGATTGTAATGGCGATAATGGCAGTACGAATTCCGAATAGAGATGTGAGAAATTCAACTCATGATATCCTTTTTGCAAATAATATCTCTCCTAAGAAATTGATATTATCCAGAACCTTAAGTATGCTTCTCAGTTTTTCAATTCTTACTTGGGGATCATTTTTTATTATAAGAGCACTTCAATCAAACGCAGATTTTGATATTGAATTTCAATTACAAGCTCAAGTATTTGCGATTTTGTGGATTCATTATATGGGGATGGCAATTTTTCTAATAGGAATTTCATTAATACCGCTGGTATCAAAAGGAAAAAATCTTGCCTTATTGATATTTATCTTCTTCATTTTTATGAATTTTATTCCCTTCCTAAATCAAAATCTTGAATTTTTAAAATACCTAAGCTATTTAAGCTATTATGATCCTGTAGGAATGCTGGTGGGAGGTGTAAAGTTCAGAAATTCATTACTCATTTCTCTTTCTATGATGAGTATTTCAATAATCTTCACATATAGTATGATAAAATTCAAATTTTCTAAAACAGATCTAAGATAAAGCAGTCAAAAAGGAATAATACAAACCGAATAAAGATAAGCTTATTTCTATTATTAGGTATATATTATAATTAAAAAAAAAATAGAATAAAGAAATTGAATGTTAAAGTGAAAAAAAAACGTAAAAAAAAAAAAGGTTATTGTGGAGGTAATGCTGGAATTTGCCCTACATAAAATTGAGCAATGAGCAATGCATCCACAATCGTGATAGAACCGTCTTTATTGACATCGGCAAGTGTTTCATCAATCACCACTGAATCACCCACGTAAAACTGGGCAACTAACAGCGCATCAATAATGGATACAGAACCATCATGATTGACATCTCCTAAATCATAGGCGGGAACTACTGTAATACTACCATCAATTCCATTAGGAATACCTATCGTTGCAGTGGTTTCATCAGTGAGATCGTTAACAGTTATTCCAATAACACTATTTCCTTCGGCTAAAGCTTCCCAATTAATGATAAATAAATCTTGTACAGCACTAGGACCTTTTCCAGTTGCTTCAAATCCGGCAACAGTTATTTTTCCAAGTGTGTTATCAATATTGATGGCAGCAGTAAAACCATCTGGACTAGCTACAACCGAATTAACTTGAAGTATGGTTGGATCAAAGGTAATATCAATACCATAAGCGGCTACTTTTTGAATTCCTGTATCAACATATACAGTGGTATCAAATATATCGCCGACTTTAATATCTGAAACAGTTTGTATAGTGACATCTCCACCAGTTGGGACATAAGTGACAACAACATCTACACTATCGGAAGAAGAAAGACCTCCAAGATCAGTAGCAGTAATTGTATATGTATGAATGCCTATTGCCAATCCACCAACTGATTCCGTAATGACTCCCCCATTTGTATAAGGAGCAGGATTAGAAGTTCCAGCTGGTCCTGTTATAGTATAGGTCCCAGGATCATCATCTGCTATAGTCCAACTTATTGAATAACTTGTGGTATCCCCTTCTTGATAAATAATATTTTCAGGTCCCGTTATATATGGTGCAATTGGTTCAACATGAATAACTCCAACTTCAACAGAATCAGAGGTCGACAGACCTTCAGAATCTAAAACAGTTATTATATAGGTGTAAATACCTGTATCTAAATCATCAACATTAATGGATATGGCAGATCCAGATGTCCATGTACCCGAATCTACTGAAGTTCCATCTCTTGTTATTGTATAAGTAGCAGGATTAATATCAGTTGCAATCCAACTGATCATATTTCCAGTTGAATATTGAATATATGTAAAGTCTGCGGGATGATTTATGCTTGGAGCAGTATTAGCAGTTCCTTCTGTCGGAATTGTGGCACTAAGTTGAGTGGAAGAACTACTTTCAATATTAGTATCATCTACTGCAGCTATCTTATAATAATAGGTTTCTCCGGGTGTTAAACCAACATCAACATAGGATGATTTAACGGAAAGATCAATGAGATTATTTGCACTTGGAGCAAATCCTGAAACAGTGCTCCGATAAATCTTATAGAAAGACACATCAGATTCACTGTTATCATTCCAATCAATACGTGAATATGCTTGTGGATTAGTGTCGACCAACGACAATCCAGAAGGTGCGCTTGGAGCAGCTCCAGAATGAGCAGGAGTATTCCCCCAGATTAAAGCACCATCATCATACACTGGAATATTTACATCATCCCCAGATAAAGTTTGATAGGACCAATCATTG
Source organism: uncultured archaeon (assembly GCA_964413395.1). Taxonomy (GTDB): domain Archaea; phylum Asgardarchaeota; class Lokiarchaeia; order Sigyniarchaeales; family Promethearchaeaceae; genus Lokiarchaeum. The sequence continues at coordinate 4,385 of CAYPTZ010000226.1, forward strand.
GTAGCATCCCATGTACCTGTAGGAAAACTATTCGAAATTCCAATACGCAATTGAATTTCCATTTCATGTTCTGATTGCCCACCTGGCCATGGAAATCCAGTGGAAGAGGCCCCAGTATAATCTACTTCAACATAATAAATATCTCCTTCCCAAAGATGAGGTCCAGTTACTTTAGCTTGATTTCCTTCAACATAATAAGTTCCAACCTCAACATCAGCAACACTTGCCCCATTTGCAGCTAGTTCAGATAAATCTAAGAAATAACGATAGGAAAGCTTATCGCCTAAACGAGCAGGCCATCCAGCATGATTGGATAACATGAGTTTAACCACAATTTCATGAAATTGTTCACCTTGAATACCCCCATTGACATAAATTTCTTCATATCGTTCTGATTCAGGTCTAAAATGTTCTTCAAGTGGAAAACCAGGAATAATTGAACCACCATAGAGTGAAGTCATCTCAGCTAATGCTCCAACTAATCCCGAGTTATAATCAAGAGCAACCTCATTAGCAGTGAAATCGGAACGGACATCGATATAATTGTCACTTGTGCCAGGACCACCTACTAAAGCTCCGTATAAAACATGGCGGGTATCAGTTGGAGTATTTTGAGAATCTAACCACGATCCATGAGCAGTTCGATGATGAGGATTCTGAGGACTATTATCCCCAAATCCAATTATATAACTACTGCTCCGAGGATTTTCTCCACAAATGTACCTGATTTGTTTTTCTGCAAAATTTTGATAAGTAACACGCTTACTTTCAGTACAAGAAGGTTCTCTTGCCCAAATAAAAGCTAATAATGCCGTATTGGCAGCATAACGATTTGATCCCCATGAATCTAACCATGCTAAACCTCCTGGAGTATATGTAATTCCGCCACCAGGCATCCACCAATCTAAATTTCGTTCAGTTGATTCAATATAGATGGATTTACTAGTATATCGTGATAATAAAATCTGAGCCATATAATGCATATCATCCCAAGAATGTCCCCATTTATATTCCCAAAATGTTTCCTGTTGTTGAACATTCCAATTAGTTGAGGCTTCTTCTGCTCTTGTTAAATAAAAACTATCACCAGTTTTCATATATAAAATAATAGCCGAATTAGCCAATTCATCCCAGAAACCACTCCAAGAATTATAAAAACCACTAGCTGCAATATACCCTCCATCACTTTGAGTTGCATAAGCAAATTCATATAACTGAACTGCATGACTTAAACATTCTGCAGCATAAGTTGGATTTGTATCTTCAAAAATTAAGGATGCCATCGCTAAAGCTGCCGATGTTGCACCGACCACTGCCGAACCTCCAGCAGCCATAGTAACTTTATAAGAAGGACGAGCCATTTCAACTTCAATACATTCGACTGGTCCCCACCAAGTATGATCAGCACTTCCACTTCCAACTTGATAAACATATTCATTTACTGCAGTATGACAATCAATAAAATAATCTGTAGCATATTTAATGGTATCAAGAACTTCATCTAATTGGTTAGTTTGTACATATGCATTTCGATTTTCATACACTGACCAACCAATTGTTAAAAACGAGGATGCCATTGGTAAATTGAACTTCACATGGTCACCCGCATCATAATAACCCCCTGATAAATCTGCACCAATATCAGAACCATCATTTACTGTAGAATCTCCTCGCCAAATTGCAGGATTTGTATCAGCGAAAACACCTGATCGTTGCTGAACATAGAAATAAATTGCTTTTTGTAAAGCTTCAGCATAATTATCATCAAGTGCACTTGGTTGAACATTATCTATGTTTATCA
>CAYPTZ010000227.1:0-6181 GCA_964413395.1 uncultured archaeon
CAGATCTTGTATTTGGATCATTCCAAAAATATTCAAATTTTGAAGGATCTTTTTTAATTTTTTCTGCCCATTCTTTCACTGCAGAAATGTATCCCAATACTGCTTCAAACCAAACATAGATTGTTTTATTTTTTGCCCCTTCAAATAAAGCAGGTATTCCCCAATCTAAATCTCGTGTTATGGCTCGACTAGGTAACCCTTCCTTTAGAAAATTTAGCGAGGCAGAACGTGCATTAGGAGGGATGAATTTATTATTTTCAATAAATTCACGAATACCTTCCTCTGTTTTTTCGAAATCTAAATACCAATGCGTTGTAATTTTTTTTATTGGAGGGCCTTTGCAGAGTTTACAATGTGCATTAATCAATTCTTCAGGTTCTAATAATTTACCGCAATCATCACATTGATCTCCACGAGCTAACTCCGATTTGCAGTGTGGACATATACCTTCAATAAATCTGTCTGGAAGATATAATTTATCTTGTTCACAATAAAAAACATTTTCTTCTTTTTGGGAAACAAAATTATTTTTTTCAACTTGTTTATAAAAATCTTGGGTGAATTTAATATGTACAGGATTATGAGTTTCAGTATAATTATCATACGAAATATTCCATTTTTCAAACAATGCCTTAATTTTTGGATGATTTATTTTTGCTAATTCTTCAGGAGTTTTATTCTGTTCAATTGCTGCAACAACGATAGGAGTTCCATGTGCATCGCTTCCCGAAACATATATTGCTTCATCTCCTTTAGAACGAACATATCGAACAAAAACATCACCAGATAGAACACTTCCTATCAGGTTTCCAAGGTGAGGTGTTGCATTGATATATGGCCATGCGCTTGTGACAATCCATTTTCTTTTCTTTTGATTTATTAACTTGATCACCTATTATATGTAATTAATTCTAAATTATTATATAAAATTAAATTTTGGATATATCAAATTTAGAAATAATTCTATTGTTAGTATTAGTTTATCAAACATTAATTAAAAAATGTAGAAAATAATATGGCTTTCATTCCTATAATAAACAAGAATAATAAAATAATAATCCTAAACTTCCTTTCTGAAATTTTTGGGGTTAATAGATGTCCAAATTTTGTTGATAGGTAGATTATTGGAATTCCAAGCAAAATAATCAACCATAAATCAAAAGGAAATATTCCATTAATAAAATATAGTGGAAATTTAAATGAACCTAAAATAAGGCCAATAATTGCAAAGTTTCCGATGAAATTTTCTTTATAGTGGCCTGTTCCTTCTAATAAGGCAACATTTATTGGTCCTGATGCTCCAATTAATCCTCCAAAAAATCCATATGAAAATCCACCAATAATTAATATCCTGTCTGAAATTTGATTGTTAATCTCTTTTTTTAGCTTTGCTTCATCTTGAAGATTCTTTATTTTTACTAATTTAGTTAGAGAATAGATTACAATAAATATCCCTAAAATCAATTCAATCAATTCTAATTTCATGTATGTAATTAAAAGCGTACCTACAATTACTCCTGGGGTTCCAGAAATTATTGCTTTATACGCGAAGTTTTTATCAATGTAATCTTTGTAGTGAATATAATTTAATATTGTTGGGAGAATTCCCCAAATTGTGGTCAATATTACAGCAGTTTGAATTCCTATAAAAGGGGTTATTAATGGGATTAAAATTAATGCATCTCCAAAACCAATTAACCCATAAACAAAACTTGAAAAGAAAAGATATATCAATATGATATAAATACTCATAACAGGATAAAGATCATAATATTTGATGGATTAAATAATTTTTCCTCCACAGTTTTTACATATTTTGCCTTCGTCATACATAATTTTTAGACATTCCGCATGATATTTAGCATTACATTGATTGCAATAAAAGACTTTTTTTTCTGGATCATTTATATGATCGATATTTCGAAAACAATAACTACATTCATAATAATTTTTATTCAATTTATCAATTGGAACCCTAATCATTTGTACATTATTAGATTTATTATTCTCTTTTATTTCAATACCTTTCAAAATTTCTTTTGGTAATTTTAATAAGGTATAGCAAAATGGACATCGAAATAAATTTTTTTCTTCAGATGTTTTCTTTGCCCATACTCCTGCACAATGAAGATGTAAAGCTAAATCACAATTTGGGCAAAACCTTCCTGTTTTGAAAAAAGAAATTTGGTTAATTGGGCTGAGTCTGGAAAAACAAATCTGACATTTAATAGTGCTACTTCTTTTTTTTACTTCTTCATATTCTTCTTCAGTCCAAAATCGTAAATTTTGAGCTATCTCAAGTAATTTTTCTTTTCTAATTTTATCTTTTTTAACATCAACATATATTTTTCCTTTTTGTTTATTCGTAATTTGAGCAAAAGTTGATATTATTTCAATTAACATTTTTTTTGTATTAATTAAAAACAATTTACCATTTGTTGAATTAGCAATTTTTTTATAAGGTTCAATACTTAATTCATGATCAAGATTTGAAAAAATAATGATGTCGACACGAATATTTAATGTATTCATTTTTTCTATAAGACTTTGAATCTTGACAGCGACTTTTTCATCATCACCATCAGTTAATAGAAATATTCGATTAAATTGGCTACCTATATTTTGAATTCGATCTTTTAAAGTCTCAATGGCAATTTTCACAGCATAAAACATTTCCTCAGATTTACCATTTGGAGGATGGTTTTTTAAAAATTCTTTTGAACTTACTTGTTTCAATAAATCTTTTGAATTTTGTGATAATCCTGAAAGTACCACAGTATTAGTTGAAAAGATGAAAAGACTCATAAAAGCATCCGGATCAAATTGAGTTTTTTTTTCAATAAATAATTTTATTGCTTTAATGGCGTTATTGAATCTATTTGGAGAAAAATCTGTTTTTCCCATTGATTTTGTATTATCCAATAATATAATCCAATTTTCAACAACTTGATCCATTAAGATTAATCTTAGATTCCAAGCATTAAAATGTGTTTTTTTCCCTCAAATAAATAAAAAAAAAAATTGATTTAAATAAAAAAGTTCTTTTTTTTTTTAGATTTAGCTTTGTGTTATTTATATTTTTTATATTTCTCTTCTAAGTTTGGATTCATAAGCGTATCCTTAATATAATTCCCAAAATCTTTTCCTGTTGCACCAGTATCTCTTCCAGTTATTTTAATCTTTCGTTCAAATTCCGCACAAATTTCTAAAGCCATTTCTAATTTTTTACCTTTTTCTTGATATCCAATATGGTTTAAAAGTAAAGCTGCGCCTTTGATGATTGAAGATGGGTCTGCATATTTTCCTCGACCCTCGTTGATCATTTTTAGTGCACTACCATGGATTGCTTCAAACATACCATATCGTTTCCCTATATTAGCACTTCCTGCCGTTCCTACTCCTCCTTGAATTTGAGCAGCTTCATCTGTGATAATGTCCCCATATAGATTAGGTGCTACCATGACTTTAAACGAACTTCTTCTAGCAGGATCGACAAGTTTTGCAGTCATAATATCTATATACCAATCATCCCAGTTGATCGTTGGATAAGATTTCGAAATTATTTCCGCAATAGCTAGAAATTTTCCATCTGTTGCTTTTATTATATTCGCTTTTGTTATTACAGTTACTTTATCTATATTATTTTTCTTAGCATATTCAAAAGCAGCTTTTATAATTCTTTCTGCACCTTGAGAAGTAATGACTTTGAAATCTATAGATAAATCATCTGTCACATTAACGCCTTTAGAACCTAAGACATAAGCTCCTTCGGTATTCTCACGGAAAAACATCCAATCAATATCTTTTTCTGGGACTTTTACGGGTCTTACATTTGCAAATAAGTCCAATTCACGTCGCATTGCTACATTTGCACTTTCTATATTTGGCCATTGATCTCCTTTCCTTGGGGTGGTGGTAGGGCCTTTTAATAATACATGACATTTTTTAATTTCAATTAATACATCATCTGGAATTGCTTTCAAACATTTTGCTCGATTTTCTATTGTAAGTCCTTCAATGTTCCGAATTTCAACTTTATTATTTTCAATTTCGTCTTTGAGCAAAAAATTTAATATATCAACAGCATGTTGTGTGATTTCAGGGCCTATACCATCTCCTCCACAAGATCCTATGATAATCTTATCAAGTTTTTGATAATCAACCCAATCGCCTTCATGTTTCATTTTTTCGACTCTATTTAATTGTTCACGAATCAAGGATTCAAAATGATTTAGTGATTTTGCTATTTGTTCTTCAGTCATTTTTATTTTCTCTCTGTATTTTTAAAATTAAAAAAATATATTATTTAATTTGCAATTTTCCTCGTAAAATTTAGTTTTCCACCAAGAATGATAATTTCTTTTTCACGATTTGATAAATTATATGTTGCGCTAAATTTTATATTTTTAGTTATATTTTTAACTGTAATATCTGTGCCATTTTTTAAAGATTTTTTAATATCTTCTAGCAAAAGTAAGTCTCCTTGGTCAATATTATTATAATCCTCTGGATTTTTAAAAGTTAAAGGCAAAATCCCGAAATTTACTAAATTATCTTTATGAATTCTGGCATATGATTTTACAATTTTTGCTTTAATTCCTAAAAATAGGGGAGCCAAAGCCGCATGCTCACGACTTGACCCTTGACCATAATTATTTCCTCCAATAATAATCCCTCCATTTTTATTTTTTGCTTTAATGGCACGTTCATAAAAACCATCATCAATTTGTTCAAATGTATGTTTTGAGATTTCTGGTAAATTTGATCTTAAGGGTAAGATTTTTGCTCCAGCAGGTAAAATATGATCAGTTGTGATGTCATCCTCTACTTTAATGACTACTTCTAAATTTTCCATAATTTCAGGTAATTGATTAAATTCTGGCAAAGGAATGATGTTTGGGCCGCGACTAATTTTAAGATTTTCTGCATTTTTGGCTGTTTCAGGGTTAATAATCATTGAATCGTCAATTTCTATAGAAATTGGAGATTTAAAAATCGGATATTCCCCTAATTTTCGTGGATCTGTGATTTTTCCAAAAATTGCTGCTGCTACAGCCGTTTCTGGACTTACTAAATAAACTTGAGCACTTTTAACTCCACTTCTTCCAAAGAAATTTCTATTGAAAGTACATAATCTTACACCATTTGTAGGTGGTGCAAATCCAATTCCAATACAGGGTCCGCAAGCATTTTCTAATAATCTGGCTCCTGCTGATATGATGTCTATAAGGCTTCCATCCTTCACTAACTCTGTGATTACTTGTCGAGATCCAGGGGAAATGGCTAAGGATGTTGAATCAGAGATTTTTTTATTTTTTAATAATTGAGCTACTATCCATAAATCCTTTAATGAGCTATTAGTACAAGAACCTATGGCTACTTGATCTACGGGAAATCCATAAAGCTCAGAAAGTGGTACAACATTTCCAGGAGAATGAGGTTTAGCAATTAAAGGCTCTAGAGTTGATAAATTAATTTCTAAGATCTCATCAAAGTCTTCTTCTTTACCTTCAATTAATTCAATCCATTGTTCTTCTCGTTTTTCAAGCTTAAGAAATTCTTTGGTTGTTTCATCAGAGGGAAAAATTGAGGTTGTTGCTCCTGTTTCTGCACCCATATTTGTTATAGTGGCTCGTTCTTGAACAAGTAAAGTTTTCACTCCGGGACCAAAATATTCCAGAATATATCCAACACCACCTTTTACTCCAATTCGTCGCAAAACTTCCAATATTATATCTTTTGCTGAAACAAATGGCTGTAATTTTCCAAATAATTTGATACCCATTATTTTAGGGGTTTTTAGGTAAAATAAACCTCCTCCCATTGCAATTGCTGTATCTAGTCCTCCCACTCCTATAGCAATTTCACCAACACCTCCTGCTGTCGGGGTATGTGAATCTGATCCAATCATGGTCTTTCCTGGTCGAGCAAATCTCTCTAAATTTACTTGATGACAAATTCCATTTCCAGGTCTTGAACATTTGATTCCATATTTTTTTGCTACAGACATCAAATATCGATGATCATCAGGATTTTTAAAATCTGTTTGCAATGTATTATGATCAATATATGATAGTGATAATTCAGTTTTTACTTGAGGAATCCCAATTTTTTCAAATTGTAAATAGGCCATAGTACCAGTTGCATCTTGGGTAAGAGTATGGTTGATTTCTATTCCAAT
>CAYPTZ010000228.1:0-6180 GCA_964413395.1 uncultured archaeon
ACGAAAGGAATATATCTTACATTTGATTTCTTTATCATCAAAAAAAATACAATGATTATCAATATTTTTTAAAAGAACAAAACCTTCCTTATTATAGCAAAATTGATCTTTTGATAATTTTTCAGAATTATTTGCTTCAATAGATATAATATCTTGAGTACTTAGTTGCATTTCAGTATTTAAACAACATTTTCCACATGATCTACAAATTTTCATTGTAATAGCAAACTAAGATTATTTTTTAAATATAAAAAACCAAGAAAAAATGAATTATTTTACTTTGAAATACATATTTTTTGAAATTCTCTTAATAAATCCTCTTTTATAGAATTGTTTTAAGATATTTCTTGCTTCTCTAGCGTCATCTTTTTCCATGTCTAAGACAGCCATAAATTGATAAATTGAAAATGATTCCGGTAGTAATTGTTGAACTAAATTATATAAACCCATAATAAATCACATTAATCGATTAAGTAAGATTAGATGGCATAAATTTAAAATTTTTTCATTTCATTCATATTCATTATATAAAAAAAAAAGCAGGAAATAATATGTATTTTTCAAAAAAAAAAAAATCCCCTCACATTAGAATTATTTCAATAATTTTTTGTATATTGATGGTAGATATGGTATATGGCGTATTCAATTTTTCAAATGATGTTAAATCGGATGAATATAATGATTCAATAATTCAGAAATCTTATGAAGGATACAATCAGGATATATATTTTAATGATGGTGGTATTCTAGGTTCTAATAGCAAATTATTTAATAATAATTTTCAAAATATGATAATAGAGGAAAATGTTCTTTCAAAATTAAAATCAGGTGATACAGATAATTATAATATTTTTATTCAGTTTGATAAATCTATTCAACCCATAAAAAGAATAAATATTTTAAAAGAAATAGTCCCCAATGTCAATATTAAATATAATTATAATTTAATCTCTGTTGTAAATTTAGTTATTAATTCAAATGATTTTGAGATATTGATTAATAATGGTTATTTTTTAAATAAAATAATTAAAATAACAGAAAATCATCACACAAATATAAAATCTCATGATGATAATACTTATTATGGTCTTTCTTCAAATTGGACCTCTCCTTTTAGTTATGAAAATTGGTGGTTAGATTCAATTGGTATGAATAATGTGAATTATACTGGAAAAAATGTGAAATTAGCAATTATGGATACTGGAATTTCTGTACATCCTGATTTTTTTACAAATGGAAATTCCAATAAACCAAGAATTATTGCTAGTAAAAATTTCACAACAGAAGAGGGTATCAAAAATCCAAATTTTACCTACGATTCATATGGGCATGGAACACATTGTGCAGGAATTGCAGGTGGAAACGGGTATTTGTCAAATGGTAAATATCGAGGTGTTGCTCCAGAAGTAGAATTAATAAATGCTAAAATAAGTAACTCCTCTGGTTATATTGGTGAAGCAGAAATTATTGCTGGAATAGAGTGGTGTATGAATAAAGGTGCTCAAATAATAAGTATGAGTTTTGGTTCTATCGAACCTGAAGTATGGAATATGCAATCAATGGCAATTCAAGAAGCTGTAAAAAAGGGAGTTATTGTTGTGTCTTCAATTGGAAATTCTGGGCCTGAATTTTTTACTGCGGGAAATCCTGGTACTGCTCTTTATTCGATATCTGTTGGTGCCACTGATATAAATAATCATATTGCTGAATTCAGTAGTATTGGGCCATCATATACAAATCAGATTGGCCCAGATATTTCAGCACCTGGAGTTAATATTATATCTACCGATTCAAAAAATTCCTATATTTCACAAAAATATGAATTATTTTCAGATTTGATTGATGAAAAGAATAGCTTTGGTTATGTTCCACTTACTGGTACTAGCATGTCTTGCCCAATGGTTGCAGGAGCCGTTGCGATTTTATTGGACGCTTTTCCTGAATCTACTCCTGAATCGATTCGAAATGCATTAATTATGGGGGCAAGTGCTGTAGAAAGACTAACTCCAGAGGGTTATGGTCTTGCTCAAGGTGCAGGTTTGATTAATGTTTCAAAATCTATAGAATATTTATCTGATATAAAAAAAAATAAAGGATCTGAAAATAATCAAGTAAAAATTTTTCCAAGAGTTTTGCCTTATGCTCCATTTGATTTTTTACGATTTCCTGGAAATTATCAAGAAATGAATTATACTATTTATTCTGGCAGAGAATTTTCTTTTAATATAACTTTTCCTAATTTGGAAGGAATTGAATTTTCAACAATAAATCAGACATTTTCTCTTGATTCAAATTCTTTAATATCTTTTCCCATTGGTGTAAAAATTTTATATAATTCATCTATAGGGAGAAAACAGGGATATGTCGAAATTGTTGATAATTTGACATTAGAAATTTTAGATCAAATTCCAATTGATATTACTGTTGCTTTTCCAAAAGCGAAAATTTTATTTGAAACCTATCATGGCATGAATGATTATTATGTTGATAGTGCTCCGATTTATTCGCAAATTGAGTTTTATCATTCAATGTATGATTTGCAATTAAATAATTATAGTATTCATTACTCAATGGAAAATTGGACTGCTGGATATAATTCTGCTAAGGATGGGACTATAATAAATCCGCAACTTCTATCAAATATTGATATACTCATTTTACAACCCCCTATCATACCATATTCAGAATATGAAATCAAATCAATTGCTGAATTTTATAATAATGGAGGTTCTATACTATTTCTTGGTACTAAATATCAAAATATGTGCTATAATTCTATAAATGAGTTATTTACGAACTTAAATGTGGATATTGCCATTAAAGAAAATAATATTTTTGATATAGATGATAAAGGTTTATATGCTACTGCTTATTTCCATCTTGTAAATGATACTGCATTAAACGCTCCAATATTTGAAGGTGTTGATAATTATCTTTATTGGTTTGGAAATACCTTTACAATCGGTGAAAATTCAAAAGCATTAGCAAAAATAGGGGATGAAATTATAGCTACAGCTTTTGATGGATTTTCAGAAAATAAAGGTAGATTTGTTGCTTTAGGTGATTATCATACATTTAAAAATACAATCTATAATAATAATTATGAGATATATGGTAATAATTCAAGATTTTTACTGAATATCATGGACTATTTGAAAAATCAAACAGATATCAGTATTTCTATTGATATAAATAACCGTGAGAATATTGATAATAATATTAATTTTTCATGCAAAGTATTTGATAATGTAGATAAGGAACTTAAAATGTCATATGCTAATGGAAGTTCAATAAATGCCACTTTAACTTATAGTAATGGGACTGAAAAAAGTATAACTTTAACTAATTTGGATGGGGAAGGAATTTATCATGGATCAATTCAATTAACTAGCATTGATATTTCAAATTCTACACTAAAACTAGAATGTCGTGTGTTTGATATACAGAATTATTCAAAAGTTATCGAATTCTTTTATTATCCAAATATTACTGATAATTATCATCTGATCAGTGATCTAGGAATCGATATCAATCGTTCAGAAAATGAAAATTATAAATTATATGTTTCAACCAATGGAACTTCTTTAAATTTAAAACCCTATATTGGTATCACAACTGGTACCTTTCTTTCCAAAAATCCTATATCAGAGTTAGAGCCTCAAATAAATAGTACTTCTTCTTTAAATATGGATTATGAAATTCTTCTTCCCAATTCTGGGTTATCAACTGCAGGTAGGGGGTATATTTATTGTTTTTCCAACGATTCATTAGGTTACATAGACTTAACTCCTGATAGATATACTTTTCAGGTAATTAATCAACCACCAATACTCCACAATTCATCATCATTTGGTTCAATGTTTTTCAGTAGTGATAATGTTCAAAATAATATCCCTATTCCTGTGCTTTCCAATGTTCCTTATTTAATTGAATTAAATATTGATGATGACTTTGATTTTGATTCAAAATATCTAAATTATAGTGTATTTTGCACTTTAATTCCAATATTTGTTTCCAATGGGGAATATGAATATTTGCAGCCAATCGAATATCCTGATTTTCCATTGACCTATGTATTTCAAGAAAATAATTTTCAAGGTGTAGTTAAATTGCCTGATAAACTTGTTTATTCTGTTAATAATGAATATATTGATAAAAGTATGGAAACAGATTATACTACATATTTATCAATATTATTCATTAGTATTAGAGATCTTGATGGTGGTGTTACCAATTTTCCTATTTTCCTCTATATATATAATGAAGAACCTATTTTCTTCGAATATTATCCAATTGTACTCTTTGTTGGATTATTGGGAATTATTTCTGCCATATTAATAAATGGTAAAAAATTATTAAAAAAATAAAGTCTTAAAAAAGGAAATTTTTTTTTCTTTATTGAATTTAGAAATGTAACATATGTCAAAATATACGTCAAAATTTGATAAATACAAGGATAAAGATACGGTTTATCCTCATAAACATTGTTCTGTCTGTAATAATATGATTCCTGAAGAAGATAATGAATTTGGTGAATTTTGTTCAGCAGAATGTTCAGGAACAACTAAAACTGTAAAACAGGGAAAAAAAAAGAAAATTATACTAATGGCGGGGATTTATATCGTTGTCTTAACAATATTTATAATAATAACATCATTAGGAGATTAATACTGATTTTATTCTATTTTCAATCCATTTTTTTTCTAACATTGCCATTATAGGACCTAATCTTGGACCTTTTTTTGTTCCAAAAAAGATTAAATAAAATATTTGAAAAATTTTCATTGGCTTCACATCTAATTTTTCTCTTATTCCCATCATCATCTCTTTTATGTTACTCTCAGTTAGAGATTTCTTGTCTTGTGAAATCTTTAAAAATTCAGAAAGAATACCTTTTTGTGAATTATCTATCGATTCTTTAATCTCTTTAGTAACAATGTCCAGAAATGAAAATGTTTCAACTTTTCTTTTTAATTTCTTAATTTCCATTGGATCTTTTTCATTATCAATCAAATATGAAATTTCATTAATCCAATTTGAAGCTTTTTCAACCTGATTCATTAGAGATTCCAATGATAAGTTCTTAGATATACCTTCTTTTTTAAGATATTCAATGGTTTTTTTATATATTCCTTCCTCTTTTAATATTGGTTTGAGCTGGGCTAACACTGTGAATAATTTAAATGGAATTTGAATTGGGAATTCATCTGGAATTCCATTAATTTGTATTAATGGATAGATAAAATTTATTTCTTTTTTCTCTTGATGATTTGTTGCTTCTTCAATATTATAGTAGATTCTTTCAATTCGCTGATAATCATTGTAATAATTTTCTAATTCTTCTATTCTAATGGATAAATGTTTATTTGGATTAGTTTGATAAATTAACATTCTTAATATTCTTGGATCAGCTAATTTCAGAAATTTATGTGGAGTAAATACAATTCCTTTAGATGTTTTCATATCACGATTACCTAATCGTAACCATTCATAAGAGACCTTTATTGGACCTTTATAATCATATATTTCTTTACACAATTCCAAACCTGTATCATATGATCCTCCGGGTGTGCAATGATCTTTTCCTGCAGGTTCAACTGTTGTTTTGTAAATAGTCCATTTTGCAGGCCAATCCAATCTCCAATTAAGTTTTATTAAGCCACTTGATATCTTAACTTTACCTAAGTATCCGCATGCTGGACATTTATATGAACATTCATCGGTTTTTTTATTATATTCAAAAACTCTATTTGGACTAATTGTTCCATCTTTTTTTTTTTTTTGAGTGCAATGACATTTTTCACAAATAACCATAGCTCCCATCCAAGATTTTTGCTGTTCCAAATATTGAAGTTTTTGTTCATCATTCATCGTTGCTGTTAAAAATCGGGCAACAATTGATTTAACCAACTCATTTTTAATTAATCCAATCCGAATCATTTCTTTCATTTCATCTGTATTATATAAATCGTGAGTCCACACAATTTCTGCCTCAATCCCGAAATCTGGAAAGGTAGAAGATAGTTCATCTCCAAAAAATTGTGCATAACTGGTCTTTTTATCATTTATTGGATTAGGGATGAAAGCAAATGGTTTCCCCAAATTTTCTGTAGCATATTTTTCTGATATATAGCTTGGAAATCTCTTTGCTGCATCTAAGCTATCAAAAAATAATCGAAA
>CAYPTZ010000229.1:0-1640 GCA_964413395.1 uncultured archaeon
TTTTTCATAAAATTAAAAAAATTATTGATGATGATAATTTTCCTATCGTTCTACTAGGTATTCATGGTTGTGGTTTTGCAATTATTAATGGATATCGAGGAGATAGTTATCTTGTAAGTTCATATTTTCATATTGAAGGAAAAGAAGAGATTCCGATCAAATTCAATGAATTAAAATTAATTGATTATTTTACTTATTTTTACTTTAAAAAATCAACAAGAGTTATTAACGAAGAAAATGAAGATAAGAAATCGTTAATTAGGGCAATCAAATTTGCTAATGGGGAAATGATCTCACAAAATGAATATATTTCAGGACCACTAACATACGATACTTGGATTGAAGTATTGCAATCAGATGATAATGAGATAAATAAAACTTTTGGGCATAGTACACTAAGTAATTATTATAAAGATGCTAAATTTACTTCCTCTGAATACTTACACCGGTTATCCTTCAAATATCAAACTAAATCTCAAAGTGCATATTTGGGAAAGGCTAGCAAATGTTATAATCGTGCGGAGAAAGAATTTGTCCAATTATTAAAGATTTTTCCACTTAAAAATCCTGATTTTTTAATTGTAAATGAAGATATGAAAATTAAGGCAATAAAAATTTTAACACATTTGAAGGAAATAGAAATTGATGCAATAAATTTTATGAAAGATGCAATTATAAAATGGGAATAGTATTTTATGTAAATAACTATTCTTAAAAATTGATGATTTCACTTGATTGATAAAAGCATATTAATTTCTTTTTGAAATTTTTTTGTTAATCGCGTTTTTTTGCAATTTTCTTTAATTATCTTCAATATTTTGGAATTTTTATATGCCAACCATTTTTTTTAATATTCAAATCCCTTTATTGGGCAAAAAGACACTGGAACACTTATTATAAAATATAGTCCTTTTTCTAATACTAAGAAATTTTCTAAAGATGATTCAATTTCATCCTTTACTATCATGGTTATAACTTTATCAATTAAATTTAGTAACCAAATTGAGTACTTTTGCTTCGATAAAATTTTTAGTTGGGTTAATGCAGATAATGCACCTCGAATTTCTAAAGGATTTCCTTGGTCGATCCAACTTTCAAAGGATTTGAAAGCCTTAATTGGAATTTGTTCAATAAAATAATTGGCTCCATGAGCAATTGATTCTCTTATTCTCCATCTAGAATCTTTAGAACCTTTCGAAAAAGACTAATACTTTGATCAAAAAAGATTGAATTATTTAATGTCATTGCTCCCACACCAAAATATCCACAAAAAGGTAAAAATTCTTTAGGATTATTTGTTGGGGCAATTTTTTGACTATATACTAATAATTTTTTTATTAAGTTATGTGAATTAATCTCACTTTTTGCAATACAATCACCAAAAGCTTGTGCCAATTCAATATTTGCTCTTCTTCCAGGTAAATTACTATTTTCCAATAAAAATTGAATTAATTCTTTGTCATCATCAGATATACTTCTTTTAAAAATAAGATAGATTTCAATGAATAGTTTTTCTCGTTTTGTTTTTTTTTTTTGACTTTTCTTCATCTTTTCTTCACATTTTTGGAATAACTTAAGGAAATTAAAATTTAATTCTAAATTCTTATAAATTCTAATAAGAATTAATTATAGGATCAAAA
>CAYPTZ010000229.1:1650-6176 GCA_964413395.1 uncultured archaeon
ATTTGTTCAACATTAGCTTTTAAAAGATAATATAAAAATTCATGATTTATTTTATTATACCATCTAAATTTACTATAATTCAGGTTATATTTCATATAAATGTTCAAGAAACCTTTTTTTGTAAAATGAGATTGAGGAAGTTTTTACCTATAGTCTTAAATAAATTTTTAGAAATTAATTGTAAATAATAATAAAAATATCTATATTACTTTTTAATTTAATTTAAATGTGGTTGAATTAATTGCAGAATATTCTTTTCTCCGACCAGACATTTTTATTATTGCTTCTGTTGATACAGAAACAAATAAACAAAAAATAATTCTTGAACAAAGGAACCTTCAGGACTCAAAAGTTATCAGACATGATGTGATTGATTGTATTCATAGTGCAATATCTCAATATCAAAAAGATGATTTTATTATTGCGAGAGATGAAATTTTTATTGAATCTAGTGAAAACTTAACTGAAATAAATTTAACATCTGATGAAGTCTTCTTTTCATTGAAATCTTGGATTGAAGCTTTGGTACAATATCAGTCAAAGGCTTTCAAAATTCAATCTGAAGTAGAAAATATTGGAAGATTAGGTGTATCTCTATCTGGACGTTTGATGCGATTTTTGGCTCTTGTTGATATTAATATTTTATTTAATTTTCTTGATCAGCTAAAAGAAGAATGTACTTTTGAAAATAAACGACATGATAGTTGTTTAATCGCAAATTTATTGCCAATTATTGAAAGTTTATTTTATCTGCCTGATGATGAAATAGATTCTGAGAGTATTCCTGATATATTTGATGAAAATAATATCCCTAAATTTCCACTTTTTGAACAGATTCTTAAAAAGATATTTGAACTTGATCCTCCCTTAACATTATTCACTGAAAATGTTGATTTTTTAATCTTATTAAGTCATCCATTTGCAATAACTATGTCAGATTTTTCTAAAGGATTGTATCATGAGGATACACTTCTACGAAAGGCAATAGTAAATAATCCATTAGCAACTAGTTTTTCTGATTTTACACAATTTTTATCTGCTAAGACTGAATCGAATGAAAAAATACGTAAAATTGCTGCAAATCATCCACATGCGCCAAAATTTAAGGAATTTACCAATTTTCTCTCAGAAAAAACAGAATTATGCATAAATGTAAGAGAAAATGCATCTTCAAACCCAAAAGCTTCCTTTCATCCCGATTTTTATCAGTTGCTTTCCTTTGCTTTTGAATCAAATTTAATAATTTTTAGAAATGCCTTGGATAATATTAACAATTTCAATAAAGAGTTATTAATTAAATTAAAAAAAAATCCACAATGCAATATTTCTGAAATTGAAGCTCTATTGGATCTTCATGAGTATCTTTCACAAATTATTCCACATCAGAAATTTGAGGAATTTTTTAGCTTTGAAGATGATGAAAATGAATATTTACCACATATATTTAATTATACTTTAGATAATGGACATATTTCTGAAATAATCATACAAAATTTTAACCTTCATTCTCTTCCAGAATCCATAGCTAATTTAAAATATCTAAGAAAAATTAATTTAGAAGGGAATAAGTTAGATTCATCTGATGTTTATTATAAAATATTTCCTTCTTTAATTGAAATTAAATTTTAATATTTAATACTAAAAGATATTAAATTTTGATTTTTTTTTTTCATAAAATTAAAATAAATTTTAAAATACTAATTTAAAATTTTAATAATACTGAATAATTCATATAATTGATCTATAGTGATAAAAATGAAATCGAATATTGCTTTAATTGGCTTTATGGGAACTGGAAAATCATACATAGGGAATTTATTGGCAAAAAAATTAAATAAAAAATTTGTTGAAATGGATAAAATTATTGAACAGCGTGCGGGGAAAAGTATTCCTGCCATCTTTAAAGATGAAGGTGAAATTGCATTTCGAGAAAAAGAAATTGATACTTGCAAATATATAGGAACTTTAGATAATGTTATTATTGCTTGTGGTGGTGGAGTTATTTTAAATAAGATAAATATTGATTATTTAAAACAAAATTCATTTATTGTCTGCTTGGAATCATCAATTGACATAATATTTTCTCGAATAATGAAAGATGGAAAAGAAGCACGTCCTTTACTTAATAAACCAAATCCAAAACAAATCATAAGTGCTCTACTTAAATTTCGGTCATATTTCTATTCTGCTTACCCTGATGTAATAATTAATACTGATGGACTAAGTGAGGAAATAGTTGAAAAAATTATTAAAAAATTCGAAGATAGCTAAATTTCCATTGTTACCTTTATATTAATCTTTTTTTCATGAAACCAACAGTAAATGGGAGATGATCAAATTTTTTTGTTCCTTCTAGTGTGAAACCTTGTTTTTCATACCATTTTAATAAGGTTTTATTTTCAAATATGATACCTATTGATATTTCTTTTCCATTTAACTTTAGGATGTAATTGACAACATGATTAATAAGCTGTGTTCCAATGCCTTGATGTCGAAATTCGGGAAGAACTGCTAATCTTTCAATTCCATATTCTTCCTCTGATATTAAATTAATGGCAATGCAAGCAATAATTTTATTCTGAATCAAAAATCCAAAATATTCTTGGTCTTTTAAGTTTAATCTCTCAAAAAACCATTTTTCATTAATAAAGGCGGGATTCGTTGGAGTATTTTCTGTTGTTAATCCAAAATCATTGGCAACAGTGGAATAAGCTTTTTGAATTATTTTTACCAATTTTAATAAATTATCCTTATCAATTACTTTTTTTATCATTTTATTTGACCATCTGATTATTAATATATGCTAATTGAATTAAAATCATTATAAGTTTGTTTCATATGATTAATATATTCCTAAATTAAATGAATATGGGTGATTTATTACTTATTTTATGTTTTACTAAATTTAAATTATCATAAATTTAATCTAATATTTATGAAATATAAATATAATATGACACAAGGTAAAATCTGGTTTTATTCTTAATTTGAATCCTAAAAATCTGCATTTAAATATTTCATCGAATTATTCTTTAGATTAATTCTAAATACTTTTGAATTTATTAATTAAATATATGGATCTTCATTTACGTCAAATTCAATTGGACCAGATCGATTTTTATCTTGATATAAATGAGCATAATTCTTTATGTTTGAATCCATACAAATTTCATCCAAAAGGTTGTTTGAATTTTGGAAAAAATTGGAGTTGTCCTCCATACAATGCCCGTTTGGATGAATCTAAACAAACCTTACAAACTTATCCCTATTTATGGATTATTTATTTCAAATATTTAATTTTAGACAACTCTTTAAATAAAATCTCAAAATTTTACAATCAATGGAAGAGAAAGAAGACATATTATAGACAATTAGCAACATTTACTGAATTGCTAGATTATATTGTTTTAAATAATAAAGAATGGATAGTTTTTTATTGTTCTCATTGTACCTATTGTCAAGATATGAAAAATTTAAAATGTAACTGTCCCAATGAACCTTGCAGATTTCCAGAAAAAATTAGAATATCTCCTCAGTCTTTAGGCATTGACATATATTCTACATTACATAATATTCACATAAATATTGAAAAAAAGCCGAAGAATTACATATATTTTGTAAGTTTATTAGGAACAGATGAATATATCGATATTTCAGAATTATATCAAGAATTTTTAGATTATAAAAGGATAGAGAGCAAATTTTTATCAAGTTAGTTTTAATATTTGAAAAAATAATAAAAAAAAGTATTGTTTCACCAATACGTGAATTTCAAAACCTTTTAAAAATTCAGGAAAATACTAATTATTTCATATATCTGTGTTTGTTTATAGGGATGCCTTATCTTTTTTAAAATGACGCCGATGTATATTAATTTATCATTCCGTAAATTACAGCGTTTCCTTAAATTCTTTATTTATTTGAGAATTTGATTCATTTAATTACTATTTCAAAATTTTTTCATAAATATAATCGTCTTGAATTTACTGCTCCTTTATATTATTATAAAGAATTTGGCTCATATATCATAAAAATTTTTATTCAAAGATATAAATATTGGCCAAAATATGAATTTTCAAGTAAACAAAGAGAAAACGAATCTAATTTACAATATCTTACAATTTCTGTAGGTATAGAAGAAGAAAAATGATGATTTAATACATAGTTTCTCAATTATTAATAGATATCTATAGAAAATATTAAAACAAATGATACAATCAAAAAAAGTAATCAAACCGAATAGGTTAACTTATTAATGTCATTTTCAATCAATGCGAAACCATATTTGTCCTCAGCTATAATAGATTCTAAAAGTTTTACTTTAAATGTCTTCAATTCAAGTTGTTCCTCAATTGAAAGTCTTTTTTCGTCTATTTTATTCATTCTTTCATATAATTTTTTGGCTTCATTTGCATTAAAATCTCTAATTTTATTTGATATCCCAGAATATTTTTCTATAATTATACGAATTTTCTGTTTTGCTATTGGAATGAATTCAGAAAAACTAGTGGTATTTCCTGTCTTGC